>JASHYY010000034.1 GCA_030042815.1 Thermoplasmata archaeon
AGGTAGGTGAAGTTGAGATACGGACCGATCCGGAACTGGTCGAGCAGCATCGCGCCCCTCGAGCGGGGGACGGTATTTGACCTCGGGGGCCGGTCACGCGGGGCCGAGCTCGGTTCCCGCCACGCGGACTCCGGAGACCGCGTCCAGGACCACGCGTCCGTCGGGCCCTTCCGCGTACCAGTACGGAACGTAGAGCAGCACGAACGGTCCGAGGCGGACATCCTCGTCCGTCGGCGCGATCCGGCGGGTCTCGATCACGAGAGCGCCGCCGTGCTGCTCGGTGTGGTCGACGTGGACCGTGTGCTGGCGACGGATCGCATCGCGGGCGATCGGAGCGGCCTGCGCCTCCGTGATCTGGGGCACGAGACGCTGGTGGGGGCCCTCGACCTCGCCCACGAGCTCCCGGTCGCCGTCGGCCCAGACCTCCGCCCGCCGGGTGAGCGAGTTGACCGCGATGAGCTGCCGCAGGGGCACCGAGGTCCCCCCGTGGGGGGACGGGGGGCGGACCCGGTAGGCGGCCACGTAGAACGGAACGAGCCGCAGCGTGTAGCGCCGCGCCTCCACGCCGGCGATCGTCTCCGCCTCGACGCGCCCGATGCGGGGACGGACCGTGCGCTCTCCTTCCGGAGCCAGCGCGAACGGCGCCTCGAGCGGAGGGCTCACCGCCGACGCGACGGGGTCGTCGTCCGGACCCAGGGGCGACGGGAGGAGGAGCTCCGCGAGCGCCGAGCCGAGGCTCGTCGGGTCGAGCACCTCGATCCCGCGGTCGGCGGCCAGCGCCCGTGCGACCGCCCCCGGCTCGTCGTCGTAGACGACGGTGCGATGGACCGCGTCGGGAGGGAACAGCGCCTGCACCTCCGTCGGGGACCGCGCCGTGGCCACGATCACCACCGCCCGGTGGTCCTTACTCCGGACCGCGAGCGTCGCCTCGTTCCGTGACTCGACCCGGTAGCCCGCGGCTTCCAGCAGACGCCCGAGCACCGAAGACGGGCGAGCGAGCCGGGCCATCACCCGCTCCACCGGGGGACGGGGATATCTCGATTCCGTTCCTTCGGCCGCGTCGCCCTCCGCCCTCGCGACCGAAGAAACGGCTAAGCCGTGGCACGGCCAGTCGGTCCCGTGAGCCGCTACTGGCTGGGCTGCTCCGGCTGGGCATACGACGATTGGGTCGGACCGTTCTACCCGGGCGGAACCCCGCCGGGGGAGTTCCTCGCACGGTACGCGCGCGTGTTCCGGACGGTGGAGGTCGACTCGAGCTTCTACCGCGCCCCAACGCCGTTCCTCGTTCGGCGCTGGAGCTCGGTGACCCCGGCCGAGTTCCGCTTCGCCCTCAAGGTTCCGCGCGACGTCACGCACCCCGCCGAGGGGACGGACGGCCGGGCCGTGCTCGTGCGGTTCCTCGAGAGCCTTGCCCCGATGCGCGAGAGCGGCAAGCTCGGCGCGGTCGTCCTCCAGTTCCCGGCGTCGTTCCGGGGGAGGGAATCCGCGCGGCTCGGGACCCTGCTCGACTCGGTGCCGCGCGAGTTCCCCCTCGCGGTCGAACTGCGGCACGACTCTTGGTGGTCGGACGAGACGCGCCGGCTCCTCGAGGGGCGCGGCGCGGCGCTCGTGTGGTCCGTCCTCCCGGGAACGCACGTGCCTCCGTGGGTGACCGGCGATTTCCTGTACGCCCGGTTCATCGGGGATCGAGCGCTCACCCGCTTCGACCGCGTCCAGCGCAACGGGCGGGCCGACCTCGAGCGAATGCGCGAGCTCTTCGACCGGGAGGGTCGCGCGTCCCACACGGTCTTCGCGTTCTCGAACAACCATTTCATGGGATTCGGCCCGGGCACGGTCGTCGAGCTCGCGGAGGTGCTCGGAGAACCCTCCCCCGACCTCGGGGGGGCCGCACGCCTCGCGGGTCAGCGGCGCCTGGGCGACGAGGACGCGCGCGGACCGTCCGGCGGATAGGTCCCCCGCCCGGGCCGCGAGCGGAAGGCAATCCTTTTAGTCCGCTTCCCGGTCCAAATCTTCGCCGATGAGCGACGCCCTGACCCTGAGGGTCGCCGAGGCGTTCCAGCAGGACATCGGCCTCGGGACCGCCCGCCTCGACGTCCAGACGCGGCAGCGGCTCAAGGTCGGGCTCGGCGACATCGTCGAGATCCGGGGCCGCAAGCCGACCCCGGCGATCGTGAGTCGGGCCCAGCCGGACGACGAGGGAAAGGGGGTCGTCCGGATCGAAGCGGTGGTCCGTCGCAACGCCGGGGTGAGCATCGGCGACCGGGTGACCGTCCAGCGCGTCGACTGCCCCACGGCGGACGCGATCACGATCGCGCCGATCTACGCGGGCTCGGCGCGGATGGACCTCGGCCCCGGTCTCGAGAGCTTCGTCGCGAAGGCGCTCGCCCGCCGGCCGTTCGTGCGCGGGGACGTCTTCGTCATCCCGGGGGTCTTCCTCATGGGCGGCTCGCTGCCGTTCATGGTCGTCGCGACGCAACCGAAGGGGATCGTTCAGGTCGCGCCGTCCACGCTCATCACGATCAAGGAGGAGACGGTCAGCGAGACCGAGGTCGCGGCCCCCCGCGTCTCCTACGAGGACATCGGCGGCCTGAAGGAGAAGCTCGGGCGCGTCCGGGAGATGATCGAGCTTCCGCTGAAGCACCCCGAGCTGTTCGACCGGCTCGCCATCACGCCGCCGAAGGGCGTCCTCCTCTACGGGCCCCCGGGGACCGGGAAGACGCTCATCGCGAAGGCCGTCGCGAACGAGGCCGGCGCCCACTTCATCGGCATCCAGGGACCCGAGATCATCTCGAAGTACTACGGCGAGAGCGAGAAGGAGCTCCGCGAGAAGTTCGAGGAGGCCGAGAAGAACGCGCCGAGCGTGATCTTCATCGACGAGCTCGACTCGATCGCCCCGCGGCGCGACGAGGTCGTCGGCGAGGTCGAGCGGCGTGTGGTCGCCCAGCTCCTCACCCTGATGGACGGACTCTCCGGGCGCGGGAACGTCATCGTGATCGCCGCGACGAACCGCGAGGAGGCGATCGACCCGGCCCTCCGGCGTCCCGGCCGCTTCGACCGGGAGATCGAGATCGGGGTTCCGACCCAGGAAGGACGCCTCGAGATCCTGCAGATCCACACGCGCGGCATGCCGATCGACGGGAGCGACCGCGACCGGGAGCGGATCCTGAAGGAGCTGAGCGCCCAGAGCCACGGGTTCGTCGGCGCCGACCTCTCCTCGCTCGCGCGCGAGGCGGCGATGCGCGCGCTGCGTCGGTACCTGCCCGAGATCGACTTCGACCAACCCATCCCGCTCTCGCTGCTCGAGCGGATGAAGGTCACGGAGACCGACTTCCGTGAGGCGCTGAAGCAGATCGAACCGTCGAGCCTGCGCGACGTCGCGGTCGAGGTGCCGACCACGCGGTGGGACGAGGTCGGGGGGGTCGAGCGGGTCCGCCGCATCCTGGAGGAGTCCGTGGAGCTGCCGTTCAAGAATCCGCAGGTCTACCGCCACATCGGGATCGAGCCGCCCCGCGGCATCCTCCTCTACGGACCTCCGGGCGTCGGTAAGACCCTGCTCGCGAAGGCCGCCGCCACCGAGAGCCAGGCGAACTTCATCTCGGTGAAGGGACCCGAGGTGATGAGCAAGTGGGTCGGCGAGAGCGAGAAGGCGGTCCGGATGATCTTCAAGAAGGCCCGCCAGGCCTCGCCGTCGATCGTGTTCATCGACGAGATCGACTCGATCGCCCCGCGTCGCGGCCTCCAGACGTCGAGCGGCGTGACCGAGCGGATCGTCAACCAGCTCCTCACGTCGATCGATGGGCTTGAGAGCCTCGAGCGCGTGCTCGTCATCGCCGCGACGAACCGCCCGGACATCGTGGACGAGGCGCTCCTGCGCACGGGCCGCTTCGACCGGCTCCTTTACGTCGAGCCGCCGACCACCGCCGGCCGGCTCGAGATCCTCAAGGTCCACACGCGAAAGATGCCGCTCGCGGACGACGTCGACCTCCCCGCGCTCGCGACCCGGACGGAGGGGTACGTCGGCAGCGACCTCGCCGCGCTCTGCCGCGAGGCGGGACTCACCGCAATCCGCGAGAACCTGAAGGCCGCGAAGGTCACGCGGTCGCACTTCGACGCCGCGCTGCGGCAGGTGCACGCGTCGTGCGACCCGGAGAGCCTCAAGTTCTACGAGGAGTTCGAAAAGCACCTCGCGCGCGACCGGTCCGCCCGACGGCGCGAGGAACCGGTCGAGGCGATCTACCGGTAGGGTTCGCCGGAGACTACGGCCCACTCCGGCGAAAGCAAGCTATAAGTAGTGAGGCAAGGTTCGGCGCGCCGCCCCCGATAGGGGGAGACCCCAACAAGGAGATGTGAAACAGGTGGCCCGCCCAGTGTACCGAGCCGCCTTCTGGACCCTGGTCGTGGTGTTGCTGGCGAGCTCCCTCGCCAGCCTCCCGATGGTCCGGGGGGCTACGTCGAACTATGCGCTGACTGGTGTCATCACGCAACCGGACGGAGCGGACGTCCCCGCCGGCGTGCAGGTGCAGCTGATCTCGCAAGCGACCGGCACCGTGTACACGACCACGACGAGTCTCGGCGGGGCCTACTCGTTCACGAGCTCGAGCACCTCGGGCGGACTCGCACCGGGGTACTGGGGTCTCTACGTGCCCCCACAGACCAACACGTCGTTCACGTCGACGACGGGCCCGTGCAAGCCGTGCGCGGCGCTCCCGGTCGACCAGAACGCTTCGTTCACGTTCTACAGCGCGAGCGCCCTCACGTCGACCAGCGGACCCGCTCCCGCCGTCACGAACGTCCTGATCCTCGCGTACAACGCGACCCTGACCGGGACGGTCTCGTCGGGCGGGACCCCGCTCCCCGGCGCGTCGGTCCAGCTCCTGGCTCCGACCTACAACGGCGTCGTGCTCGTCAACACGACGAGCAACCTCTCGACGACGAGCCCCGGGACCTACTCGCTCAAGGTACCGTTCGGAACCTGGGTGCTGCAGTCGACCGAACCCGGCTCCTCGCCGAACTACGTTAACTCGACCCTCGTGACGATCGCGAGCCGCACCCCGGCCGCGGTCAACCCGAACGTCCAGCGCTATCTGGTCTCGGGCCGCATCCTCCAGGAGAGCGGGAGCCCGATCCTGAGCTCGGGGAACGCCACGCTCTTCGACCCGGCGAACGGGGACATCTTCTCGCGATCCCTGCCCGCGGGCGGCTACTACCAGCTCGGCACGTACCCCTCGAACTTCGTGAGCGGAAGCCACACCGTCGACGTCTTCCTCTCCGGGGTCGGCTACGCGACGACCTGGTACCCGCTCACGGTGTCCGGTCCGACGCCGGCGACGCAGAACGTCAGGGTCCCGACCCTGACCACGGCGCAGCGCGGCAGCTACCTGACGACGCTCGACCTCTCCGGATTCAGCGTGGACTCGGGCACCGGGACGCTCTACGTCAACACGACGGAGAACCTGGGGAACAACACCGTCCTGCCGTACCTCCCGAACGCGACGGTCGGGCAGCTGTGGACCCAGCTCGGACTGGACTTCGCGCACGCGGCGAGCTTCCCCGAGGCCGACATCTCGAGCGTCTACAACTGGGAGAACCTCTCGGGGCCGTTCTTCCCGGCCGTCCAGGCGGGCGCCGCGATCAACTCGACCGCCTTCCTCGGCCCGACGGCTCCCCAGACGCTCTCCTACGAGAACTCGGGCTGCACGGGCACGTGCGACGCGTCGAGCACCGGGAACCTGACGCTCGGGTGGTCGAACTCCTATCTGCTCAACGGAACGCTCTACAAGAACAGCTCGACGTACACGATGACGTTCGGGTTCAAGCACCCCGTCAGCGCGGACGCCTACAACTACACGGTCGCCCTGCCGTCCGGTTACGTCCTGGAAGCGGACACGACCGTCCCCTCCGACGCGCGGCTCGTCGCGGCGGGTCCCGGCGGGACGTGGACGAAGTTCACGCTCGTCTCCCTGCCGAGCCCGACGCCGGCCGGGTCGTTCACCTTCACGTTCGTCCGATATTCGGCCCTGACCGCGATCGTGAACGCGACGGTCTCTAACTTCGCCTTCTCGAGCCACAACGTGCTCAACTCGACCAACGGCAACTACACGGTCCAGGTCGGTGTGGGCGAGAACGTCACCTGGAGCGCGCTCAACACGATCTATCCGGCCGGGTCGAACGGCACGAAGTTCGCCTGGGCGTTCGGGGACAGCATCACCCAGAACGTCACCACCGCCACGACCTACCACTACTACACGACCGCGACCACCGGCACGACCCCCCTTACGGGAACGCTGACGGTCACGAGCTCGGGCGGCCTCCACGACACGACCAAGTTCTACGTGTGGGTCTCCGACGCGACGCCGACCGCCGGCATCGCCTGGAACGCCACGGCGGCCGAGAACCGGTCGGCGGCGGGGAGTCCGTACGTCTTCGTGAACTGGAGCCGGGTGCTGCAGTTCAACGCGACCGCGAGCTCGGCCCTCATCAACCCGGCGGGCGTCCCGGGCAATATCTCGGTCGCGTCGTACAGCCTGTCGGCCTGGGGTGGGTTCAAGACGACGATCGCGAACTACTCGGTCGCTTCGGGGAGCTCGTTCCTCGCGTTCCAGAACGTGAGCTACCAGTTCCTCGGCGCGGGCAGCTACCTCTCGAGCGGGCGGGTCTCGGGGAACGCGGTCACGTTCCTCGGCTGGCAGTACAACCTCACGCTGACCGTCTGGTCGAGCACGGGGCAGAAGGCGAGCGCGACCCTCGTCATCCTCGTGAACGACACGGAGAAGCCGATCTCGGCGTTCCAGCTCCTGAACCCCTCGGGGAAGGTCGTCTCGGGCACCGGCCTCATCGCCGGCTCGAACCTCTCCGCGAAGGTGCTCTTGAATGGGGCGAACGCGAGCGACCCGCACAACGGCTCGATCACCAAGTACTACTGGCTGGTGACGAACTCCGCGAACTCGTCGATCCACCTCGGGGTCAACGTGACCTCCGTGCGACCGTACCCGTCGGTCTGGCTCTACTCGAGCACGACCGCCTACACGGTGAACCTGACGGTCACCGACCGCAACGGGAACACCGGGTACGCGACCCAGTCGCTGACGGTCTCGGTCAACCAGAGCACGACGCCGATCATGGCCGCGAACAACCTGACCGCCCCGACGAAGTTCACCGCGGGCACGTCGTACACGTTCTGGGTGAACGTGACGACCGGCGGCGGGACGAAGTCGGTCGCGACGGACGTCCAGGTCGCCTGGTACACCACGACGCCCGGCGGCTCGGGAAAGAACCTGATCGGGGGGTCCCCCGCCTCGGTGAAGTTCTACAACTACACCTCGAAGGGCGTGGTCGACACCGTGCCGTTCGCGACCGGTACCGTCGCGTCGTTGGCCTACAACGTCACGATCCGCGCGGTGGTCACCTGGACCCCGGTCCTCACGGGCAACTACGTCCTCTACGCGAACGCGACGTCGACCAACGAGTTCAGCGGCAACTCGAACCTCCCGGGCGTCATCTCGCAGTCGATCTCGATCTCGCCGAACCCGACCACGACCTACCTCGAGTACGCGGCGGTCGCGGCGGCGGCGATCGTCGTCATCCTGGCGCTGGTGTTCTGGTTCCGGCGGCGAGGTCGCGCGTCCGCCCCGGGCCACGCGACCGGACGGCGCGGTCTCGAACGCGGGAAGCGTTCGGACGAAGACGACGACGAAGAGGACGACGACAAGTAGGTCGGCCTCCCCGCGCGCGAACCCCTTCTTCCTCCGTACTTCTCTCGAGCGACCCCCCGGGGGACTCCGGCCTCCGCCCGGCCCGTCGCTGCGAGAGAACCGCGTGCTAGCCCTTCTCGGGGAGCGTCAGCTTTAAGACGCGATTCGACGAAATCTAGGCCCGTGGTCCGATCCCCAGCCCCGGTCGCCGTAGAGTCCCCCGCCGGGCCGGCCCGCGGGACCCCGCCCACGGTGGTCCCGTTCGTCGACCCGACCGAGGTGACCCCCGACGCGGCCCCCCGCGAGTGCCTCGCGTGCACCGCGAAGCTGTCGGTCGGCGAGCGGATGTTCTACTTCCTCGAAGGAGCGGATTCGGTGCCCCTCTGCCGCGGCTGCCTTACCCGGCTCGAGAACGACCCGACGCTCCGCGGACCGGACGCGATCGCGCTCCTGCGGGCGGCGGTCGCCCCTCCGTCCGCCACCGCGGGCGGGGCCGGCGCGCACGACCATCCCACCGACCTCGACGGGGCCGTCCGCACGTACCTTTCGGAGGAGCTCGACCGCATCGCGGGCCTCCTCGAGCGATTGCCCGAGGATGACCCGAGCGCGCGCCCGGCGCGCCAGCTCGTCGAGAAGGTGCGGGAGGACCTCGGTCGCCACCGCCTCGGGGAGGCGGTGCTCGCGGTCGGCGACCTCCGCCGCAACCTCTCCGGGATCGAGCGGCTCCCCGAGACCCCGTCGCCGTCGCGGGCGCCGTGGGACGAGAGCGTGGACGAGCTCTACGAGCGGGTGACCGCACGGGCGCGGGCGCTGGCGCGTCCGCCCCCGACGGACGAGCCGGACGAGCCCGAGGCCGTCGAGGCGTTCGCCCTCTCCTCCTCGGGAACGTCGGCCCGCGGGGCCAGGCCTTCCTAGCCCCGATGACGTCCGCGTTCCTCGGCTTCGTCGTCGGCTGGGAAACGGCCGCGATCGTCGTCACCCTCGTCCTCTCGGTCTACCTGATCCTCGACCTCGTGGTCGGCGTCGTCCGGCCCCCGAGGGGACGCCGCTACCGGAAGGACGCGCGGCTGCCGATGGTGAGCGTCGTCATCCCCGTCTACAACGAGCCGGCGGAGATGGTCCGGGCGTCGATCGCCTCGTGGAAGTCGGTCCGCTACCCGGCGTTCGAGATCGTCGTCGCGGACGACTCGGACGAGCCGATCGCGATCGACGACCCGTCGGTCCGGGTGATCCGGCGGCACAACCGCGAGGGGTTCAAGGGCGGGGCGCTTCGCAACGCGGTCCGGTTCCTCGACCCGGCCTCCGAATGGATGGTGATCTTCGACGCGGACTTCGTGGTCGAGCCGGACGTGCTCGTCCGCTTCACCGAGCACTACGCGCCGGACGTCGGCGCCGTGCAGGGATTCCAGGCGATGGGCCGGAACTCCCCGCCGTCGTACCTGACCCGCTACTCCGAGGCGTTCCACGAGGTCGCGAACGTCACCCTCTCCGGCCGCTACCGGTTGGGAGGGTTCGTCGGCATCCAGGGGACCGTCGAGGCGTACCGCATCGAGGCGATCCGTGCGATCGGCGGGATCGCCCCGTACTCGACCGCGAACGAGGACCTCGACACGACGTTCCGCCTGCGCAAGGCGGGCTGGAAGATCGTCTACGACCCGCGGATCGTCGGCCGCGGG
>JASHYY010000035.1 GCA_030042815.1 Thermoplasmata archaeon
GCCTCGGCGACGTCGCCCGGGGAGGCGACCGCGAGCTCCATCAGGTCGGTGTAGCCGCTCTCGCGCAGCTTCTCGGCGATCGTCGGCCCGACCCCGGGGAGGTCCTCGAGGGCGACCTCGGGCTTCGGCTCGGGCGCGGGCTCCTCCGCGCTCGACGCGCGCGGCGCACTTTTCGCGGGCACGAGGGTCGAACCGGGACGAGGGGAGATAAGGGTAGGGGAGGGGTCGCGAAACGCCGAACGGTGGCCGTCGGGGCCCGGCGGGCCGGAGCGGCCGCGCCGCCCCGTCGCCCTACCGGGGGGTCGGGGCGAACGGCTCGCCGGTGAGGCGCTCGAAGACCGTCGTGTAGAGCCGGCTCACCTCGTCCACGAGCAGCGGGGGGAGCGGCGGGATCGCCGGCTCCTCCGTGCGGTCGGCCCGCGCCTTCAGGAGCCGGTCGTAGTAGCCCGTCTGGCGGTAGTGCTGGCGGACGAACTCCTTCGAGAAATCGACCTGGCGGCCGCGCTCGTAGGCGTCCTTGTCCCAGAACCGGTCCTCGTCCGCGGTGCCGAACGTGTCGACGACCAGGAGGGTCCCGTCCGCGGCGACGCCGAACTCCTTCTTCCCGTCGACGTGGAGGAGCCCCCGCGGGCCGATCTCCTCCTGCATCGCGCGGTCGACCTTGAGGATCGTCTCGCGGATCGCGTCGAGCTGTCCGCGGTCGAGCGCGGCGAGCTCGAGCGCCTCGGGGATCGGGAGGAGCCGGTCGACCGGCTCGAGCTTGGTCGTCACCTCGAAGTGGGGCTCGGGGAGCGGCATCCCGTACTCGAGCTTCTTCCCGCCGGGGAACCCGAGCTCGGTCGCCGAGACCTTGCCGGCCTTCACCCGGTCCCACATCGAACCGGCGAGGTAGTAGCGGACGATCAGCTCGAGCGGGACGAGGTAGTCCTTCGGGTGGGGGCCGAGGGTCCTCGGCTGGGGGACGACGCGGACGCGCCGGACGCGCATCGCGGTCGGGCCGGCGAGCCCGAGGAAGTGGTGCGGGACGCCGAGGCGCGAGCAGACGTCGAACCAGTGCGCCGCGGTCCGCGCGAGCGTCTCGCCCTTGTGCGGGATCTCGCTCGGGATGTGCTTGTCGAAGACGGAGATGTCGTTCGTGAAACGGAACTCGAGCTCGGTCGGCGAGACCTCGTAGACCTCCTTCACCTTCCCGCGGCGCAGGTACTTCGGCGCGGACACGGCCGGGGGAGCGCTCGTCGTCGGCATCGGTCCCCGAGGCGGTCCCGGTCGCTTAAGGTGTGCGGGCGGGAGCGTCGCGGACGACGGGGCGCGGAGCAAGGTCCCGCGCGTGCGTCAGCGCGATAGCCCTCGGCTCCCTCGCGCCGCCCGAAAGGGGGTCGCGCGGTGGTGGAGGGCGGGAGCGGGACCGGGACGGAGGAGGCGCTCCCGTCCACCCCGCCGACCTCGGGCGTCCTTCGGAACGCAAACTTCCGGCGCCTCTACGTCGCGTCGGTCGCGTCGTCCGGCGGCGCGGCGGTCGCAATCGTCTCGATCTCCTGGGTCGTCTACTCGGCGACGGGCAGCGCCCTCGACGTGAGCTACGTCGGCCTCGCCGGCGTCACGCCGGGGATCGCCCTCGGCCTCCTCGCCGGCGCGCTCGCGGACCGGTACAACCGCCGTCGGGTGATGGTGCTCTCCGACCTCTCGCGCGCGGTGCTGATGGCGGCGCTCGCGGCGTCCCTCTACCTGGTCGGGTTCCACCTGCTCGTCGTCCTCGGCGTCACCCTGGTCGTGAACTCGTTCAGCGCGCTGTTCTACCCGGCGAGCAGCGCGATCCTGCCGAAGCTCGTCCCGACCGCCGGGCTCGAGTCGGCGAACGGCCTGCTCCAGGGGTCGACCCAGGCGGCGCAGATGCTCGGCTCGGCCGCGGGCGGCGCGGCGATCGCGTTCGTCGGCGTCGTGCCGGGCCTCGCGGTCAACGCCGCGACGTACGCGCTGAGCGCGGCGTTCGTCCTCCAGATCGCCGCGACGTTCGGCCGCGTCGGCACCGGGGCCGCGGCGACCGGCCCCCCGCGCAGCCTGCGCCACGACATCGGCGAGGGGCTCGCCTACATGCGCGCCCACCTCCCGATCCTCGAGGTGACGCTCGGCTTCCTTCCCGGGAACCTCCTCTGGTCGATGGTCACGAGCTTCACCGTCGTCTACGTCGCCTCGTACTTCCCGGGGTCCCCCGGGGCGTACGGGTACCTCGTCGCGGGGCTCGGGGGCGGGTTCGCGGTCGGCGCGCTCCTCGCGAGCCGGCTCGGCCTGCGCCGGTACGCCGGCCTCTCGATGGCGGTGATCGTCGTCCTCCAGGGGGGGCTCGCGGTCGGGCTCGCGTTCTCGCACGTCTATCCGCTCTCCCTCGCGTGCGCCGTGCTGCTGGGCGCGGGAGCGGGGGCGATCAACATGGTCTACTTCGCGACGATGCAGGCGATCGTCCCGGACCGCGTGCTCGGCCGGGTCCTGAGCGTCGACCAGGTCGGGAGCTTCGCGGGGATCCCGGCCGGACTCCTCCTCGGCGGGGTGCTCGCCGCCCGCTACGGGATCGGCCTCGACTACCTGGTCGCGGGCGTCGGGCTGCTCGGGAACGGCTTCGCGATGCTCTCCCTCCGAGAGCTGCGCCGCCTGCGGTACGACGCCTAGCGGTCGTCGCGCCCGCGCGGGCCCGCTCGCTCGGACGCACGGCCTTCGGCAGGAACGTGAACAGGGTCTCGCCGGGCCGGAACGGCCGCGGCGGCGCGACGAGCCGGTGCACCCCCACCGCCGCGGTCGTGCGGGGGACCGGGACGAACGCGACCTCCTCGAATCCGGCGGCGGCGAACCAGGAGCGGATCGTCGGCGTCAGGTCCGGGGCGAACCGGCCTCGGGTCCAGACGACCGTGGCGCCGCGCGCGCAGAGCTCGGGGAGATGGTCGACCGTGTTCCGGACGTCCGCGTCCGAGACGTTACCGAAGATCCCGCAGACGAGCACGAGGTGGGCCGGTACGGCCCCGGCGAGCCCGGTCGTGGTCGACGCGTCCCCGGTCACGACCTCGACGCCGGCGAGGCCGGCGCGCACCGCCCGTTCGCGCGCCGCGGCGGCGAGGTCGGGGTCGAGCTCGACGAGCCGGGCGCGCACGTCGCCGCCTCGCGGATGGCCCTCGAGGACCCCGAGGAGGTCGCGGCCGTCGCCGGCGCAGAGGCTCACGGCCCGGATCGGCCCCGGCGCGGACCGGTCGAGGCAAGCGCGGATCGCCCCTTGCACGACCGGGAGGCGTCCGGCCAGGCGCGGGTTCCCCTCGTAGCTCCGGTGCCAGGCGACCCACTCGCTGTCCATGCGCAGGAGGGCGGCCGCCGGCGCGGTCGGCGCGGTCTCGGTCCCCCGGTCCGCCTAAAGCGACCGCGCGTGGATCGCGGTGATCGGGCGGAAGCCGCGCTTCGCGTAGAATCGGCCCGCGATCTCGTTCTGCGCCGGGAACTCCGCGGTGACGACCCCGGCCCCCTTCGCCTTGAGCGCGGCCGAGACCTCGTGGAGGAGGTACTCCCCGACGCGGTGGCGCCGGTAGAGCGGCAGGAGGTAGATGTCGAGGATCACGCCCTCCTGCTCCGGCACGTAGAACGGCCGCTCGCGGACGACGGCCCGCACGAAGCCGACGACCTTGTCCTTGTCCGCCCCGACCCCCTCGGCGGCGAGGACGACGTACTTCGCGTCGGCGAGGTTCGCGGCGAGAAGGGTGCGCGCCTGGGCGTCGGCGTCGTCCCGGACCTTGAGCAGCGGGTCGAACTCCTCGTTGAGTCGCTTCAGCCGCAGGAGGAGCGGGACGAGGGCGGCGATGTCGGCCTCGCGGGCGGGGCGCAGGTGGATCGGCATCGTCGGCGCCTCGGGGCTCGCGGACGCGCTCGGGTGGGCAGCGGGTTCGTTGCTCGCGCTCATCGGTTTCTCCGGTTCCGGCCCTTCGGCCGGGGCATCGGCGGGTTGACGCGGGCCCGGGCGAGCGCGCGCACGAGGCGCGTCGACCGGCCCATCATCGCGCGCGCCCGATCGAGGAACTCCTCGTGGGAGAGCTTCTTCCGGGCGATCCCGAGCCGGACCGCGGTGTCGCCGACGGCCGCCGCGACCTCGGGGAAGACCTCGGGCTCCTCCATCGTCGGGAGGAGGTGGTGCGGGGTGAGCCCCTTGCGCGCCGCGCCGCGGGCGAGCTCGCGCGCCGCGGCGAGGACGACGTACTTCGCGTCGGCGAGGTTCGCGGCGAGAAGGGTGCGCGCCTGGGCGTCGGCGTCGTCCCG
>JASHYY010000036.1 GCA_030042815.1 Thermoplasmata archaeon
CTGCGCGACCACCGCGGTCTTCCCCGTGCCGATCTTGCCGTAGATCAGGAGGTTCGAGGGGACGTCCCCGCGCAGCGCGGGCGCGAGGACCTCGGCGACCTGGCGGATCTGCTGCTCGCGGTGCGGCAGCCGGCTCGGGACGTACGAGTCGCGCAGGACCTCGCGGCTCGCGCGGTAGAGCTCGCTCTTGCTCTGCAGGATCGAGTCGAGGAACTCGCCCGCGGTGCCCGGGGTCCCGGTCGAGGAGGGGGCGCCGCCGGTCGTGGCGGCGCCCGCAGACCCCCCGGCCGGGCGGCGGTCCCCGACGGGGGCGACCGCCGGATTCGCGGCGAGCGGGGCTTCGGGCCGTTCCGGCGTCTCCGCCGGCCGGTCCTCGGGAGCAGGTGGCACTGTCTAAGCCTACCCGGGCCTCGGGCGCGGGTGCGAGGGACGTGAGCCATATCTATCTTTTGCAGCGAAGCGGGCGAAATCGACGCCGGCGCGTGCGGATCCGGCGTCGACGCGTCGGTCGACCCCGGTCGAACGGCTCGACCGAAGCCATTTGAAGGAGCGCGCCCCTGCGCGCGGTCGATGTCGGAGTTCGGAACGGCCGAGCGCGCCCCCGCGGACTCCTCGGAGGGGTCGATCTCCATCCCGTACATCGTCCTCGCCTCCCTCCTGTGCGGTCTCGGGCTGTTCGGGATCGCCTACTGGCTCGTCACGCTCAACTGGATCTACTTCGCTTCCCTCATCCCGCTCATCGGCGGCGCCGTGATGCTGTTCCTGCGCGGCTCCGGCCCCGACCACGCGTAGGCCGCCTCGGACGTCGATGGCGGCGCCGTCGTCCCACCCACTGGTCGTCGTGAAGCTCGGCGGCAGCGTCCTGACGCGGAAGCGGGAGGTCGAGCGGGTCCGCCCGAAGGTCCTCGAGCGCCTCGCGCGCGAGGCGGCCGCGCCGGCGGACGTGAGGCTCATCGTCCTCCACGGGGCCGGCTCGTTCGGGCACCCGGGGGCGCGACGGTTCGGCCTCGCCCGACCTCCCGAGGCGGGGGAGCCGCCGGCCCGACGCGCCCGCGGCGCCGCGATCGTCGCGAGCGAGGTCCGCCGGCTCCACCTCGCGGTCCTCCGGGCTCTCGTCAGGGCCGGGGCCCCGGCCGTGTCGGTGCCTTCCGCGACCCACGCCCGGAACCGCGCGGGGCGGCTCGCCGCCTTCGATGCCGGACCGTTCGAGGACGCGCTGGGTCGCGGTCACGTGCCGGTCTCCTTCGGCGACGTCGTCCCCGACGACGAGTGGGGCTCCTCGATCCTGAGCGCCGACACGATCGCGATCGCCCTCGCGGAACGCCTGCGTCCGGCCCGCGTCGTCTTCGTCAGCGACGTGCCCGGCATCCTCGAGGGACCCGCCCACCGGCGGCGCTCGGTCGCGCCGGAGGTCACGGACGCGGTCGCCGCCGCGCTCCGTCCGGCGCCCGGCGTCGCCGACGTCACCGGAGGGATCCGAGGGAAGGCGGAGGCGATGCGGGCGATCGCGCGGGCCGGGACCGACGCAGGCCTTATTAGCGGACTGACGGATGGCGCGCTTCTCCGGGCGATTCGGGGGGAGGCGGTCTACGGGAGCTGGGCGCACGCCGAAGCCCGCTAGCGCGCCCGACCCCTCCGGGCTCGACCTGAGCCATCGGAAGGCCGAGCACGTCAAGGTCGTGCTGGGTCGCGAGGTCGAGGGCCGCTACCGCTACTGGAACGACATCCAGCTCGTCCACCGGGCGCTCCCCGAGGTCGACTTCGACGCGGTCGACCCGTCGGTCACCCTGCTCGGTCACCGTCTCGCCGCGCCGATCGTCATCACGGGGATGACGGGCGGTTTCCCGGACGCCGCGAAGATCAACGAGAACCTCGCCCGCGCCGCGACCGAGGTCGGGGTCGCGATGGGCGTCGGGAGCGAGCGCGCGGCGGTGCTGAAGGGCCAGTACCCCGAGAGCTACGCGTGCGTCGCCCGCCACGCCGTCCCGCTGAAGTTCGCGAACATCGGCGCCCCCCAGCTCATCCCCCAGAAGCCCGGCGACCGCGTGGTCGGGGTCGACGACGTCCGCGCCGCGATGCAGCTGATCCACGCGGACGTCCTCGCCGTCCATCTCAACTTCCTCCAGGAGATGGTCCAGCCCGAGGGGGACCGCCGGGCCCGGGGCTGCCTCGACCGCATCGGGGAGCTCGCGCGCACGTTCCCGGTCCTCGTGAAGGAGACCGGGGCCGGGATCTCCCGGCCGGTCGCCGAGGAGCTGCGCGGACGCTCCGTGAAGGCGTTCGACGTGAGCGGGACGGGCGGCACCTCGTTCGCGGCCGTCGAGTACTACCGGGCGCTCGACCAGGGCGCCGAACGCGAGGCCCGCGTCGGGAAGACGTTCTGGGACTGGGGGATCCCCTCTCCCGTTTCCGTCCTCGAGCTCGTCCCGCTCGGTCTCCCCGTGGTCGCGAGCGGGGGCGTCCGCTCGGGCCTCGACGTCGCGCGCGCGATCGCGCTCGGCGCGACCGCGGCGGGGACCGCGGGAGGGGTTCTTCGGGCCGCCTCCACCGGATACGACGAGACCCGGCGCGAGCTCGAGACGCTCGTCCACGAGCTCAAGGTCGCGATGTTCCTCACCGGTTCGCGGACGGTCGCCGACCTCCAGAAGGCGCCCTACGTCGTGACGGGAGAGACGCGGTCGTGGCTGCACCGGTAGGGACGCCGTCCGCCCCGACGCCCGAAGCGATCCACCGGGCGAAGCTCGCGTGGATGCAGGACGGCCACTCGGGGCCGCTTCCCTCGAACGTCGTGTGGGTCGACTCGCTGCCCGCCGACGAGCGGGCGCGGTACGCGGGAGCGGTCCGCCGCAAGCCGTCGCGCACCCTCTCGGGGGTGGCGATCGTCGCGGTGATGACCGCCCCGGCCCGCTGCCCCCACGGGCGGTGCACGTACTGTCCCGGCGGCGTGGAGCAGCGCAGCCCCCAGAGCTACACGGGCGAGGAGCCGAGCGCCCTCCGGGGCGCCCAGTTCGGCTGGAACGCCGAGGCGATCACGCGCCACCGGATCGAGACGCTCGAGGCGATCGGCCACCCCACCAGCAAGGTCGAGGTGATCGTGATGGGCGGGACGTTCCCCTCCCGTCCTCTCCCCTACCAGGAGACGGTCCTGAAGGGCGTCTACGACGGGCTCAACGGGACCCCGTCGGCGTCGCTCGCCGAGGCGCAGTCGCGGAACGAGCGGGCGGACCACCGCATGGTCGGGCTCACCGTCGAGACGCGGCCGGATTGGTGCGACCACCGCGTCCTGCCGTTCCTCCTGGACGCGGGCGTGACCCGGGTCGAGGTCGGGGTCGAATGCCTCCACGACGAGGTGCTCGTCGCCGTCGGCCGGGCCCACGGGAGCGACGACGTCGCCCGGGCGACCCGAACGCTGCGCGATGCGGGGCTCAAGGTCTGCTACCACCTCATGCTCGGCCTCCCGGGGATGGACCCGGCGAGCGACCTCGCCGACTTCCGCCGTCTCTGGGACGACCCCTCGTTCCGGCCGGACCTCGTCAAGATCTACCCGACGCTCGTCCTCCCCGGAACCCCGCTCTACGACGACTGGACGGCGGGACGGTACTCCCCGTACGACACGGCGACCGCGACCGAGGTCCTGGCCGAGATGAAACGGGTCGTGCCCCCGTGGGTCCGGATCCAGCGGATCCAGCGGGACATCCCGGCCCGCCTGATCGCCGCCGGGGTGCGGACGAGCAACCTGCGGGAGAAGGCGGTCGCGCGGCTCCGGGCGGACGGAGCCCGCTGCCGCTGCCTGCGCTGCCGCGAGGTCGGCCGCCGGGCGACCCCCCCGGTCGACGCGTTCGAGCTCCGCGAGGTCGAGTTCGCGGCGGGCGGTGGACGCGAGGTCTTCTACGCGTGGGAGGACCCCACGACCGACACGGTCGCGGGCTACCTCCGGCTCCGGTTCCCCTGCCCCCGCGCGCCGGACGCGCTCGGCGACCCGGTGATCCGGGAGCTCAAGGTCCTCGGCCGCGAGGTCCCGGTCGGGGCGGCGGGCGGGGGTCCCGCAGACTACCAGCACCGGGGGTTCGGCCGGTCGTTGCTCGACGCAGCCGAGGCCCGCGTCAGGGCCGAGGGGTACGCCCGGGTCTTCGTGACGAGCGCGGTCGGGACCCGGGAGTACTACCGGGCGCGCGGATACGCCCGGTCGGGGCCGCACATGGCGAAGCCGATTTTCGCCCGGCACAACCCCTGACGGACCCGCACGTCCCGACGGATTCTGCCGCTCGCGTAAGTCTTAAACCCACCCCCGGCTCCGCCGCACGAAGGGACCCCCCATGGCCCGGAACATCGTCGTCGAGCCGCTGCGCACCGTCCACATCGAGGACCAAGAAGTCGAGCTGGTCGAGCGGAAGGGCCTCGGCCATCCGGACTCGATCGCCGACGGAGTCTCCGAATCGGTCAGCCGCGCCCTGAGCCGGCTCTACCTCGACGAGTACGGCCGCATCCTCCACCACAACACCGACGAGACCCAGGTCGTCGGCGGGGGGTCGGAGCCCAAGTTCGGGGGCGGGCGCGTCACGACCCCGATCTACATCCTGCTCGTCGGCCGCGCGACCACCGAGGTGAACGGCGAGAAGCTGCCGTACCGCAACGTCGCGGTCGAGGCGGCCCGCAAGTACGTCCAGTCGGTCTGCGCCCACATCGACATCGACAAGCACGTCGAGTTCGACTGCAAGATCGGCCAGGGGTCGGTCGACCTGCGCGGCGTCTTCGAGCAGAAAGCCGTCCTCTCGAACGACACGAGCTTCGGCGTCGGGTTCGCGCCGCTCTCCGACACGGAGCGCCTCGTCCTCGAGACCGAGCGGTTCCTCACCCTCAAGCTGAAGAAGAAGCTGCACGCCCTCGGCGAGGACGTCAAGGTGATGGGGTACCGCCAGGGCGGCAAGATCCACCTGACGGTCGCGGCCGCGCTGGTCGACTCCGAGATCGACGACCCGACTGGCTACCGGAACGTTTGCGACCAGATCGGCTCGGCGCTCGCCGA
>JASHYY010000037.1 GCA_030042815.1 Thermoplasmata archaeon
AGTAGACCCCGACGATCGCGAGCGTGACGAGCGCGGCCGCGGCGTACCGGCCGACGAGGAGCACCGAACGTCGGATCGGAAGGACCAGCATGTAGTAGCCGGCGCCGGTGGAGAAGTCGACGCTCAACGCGTCCCCCCCGAAGAACGCGGCCGCCAGGATGATCCAGAGCGGGGCGTAGCCAAGGAAATTGCAGACATACTCTGCGGGATGGTTGAGTTGCGCGAGCCGTTCGGTCGCGATACCGACACTCACCTGGAACGTCAGGGTCAAGGCAGAGACGACGAACACGAATCCGAGGAGGCCAAGGAATCGGTTGGTTCGCAGGTAGTGTCGGAGTTGGTGCGATGTGACAATCCACCAGTCCCGGAAGTCAGAAACGAAACTTCGTGCCTCGCGGCCGAGGGCACCCGACCACGGAGCGGAGGGGTTCACGGCCGTCACGGTCCGACCGACCGCGGCCGCCCCCGCGCGGGGTTCCGGGAACGCCGGCGCCGGCCCCCGTCCGCCGCTCCCGCCATCAGCGGGAATCAGGGACCGACTAGGCGTTTAAACCTTCGCGAGGGACTTCTCGGTCGCTTACGTCGGAACGCTGAACGAAGAGAGGACGCCTCTTCGGGCCGAACTGGGCGAAGTGCCGCGAGCCTCGGCCGGCCGATCCGCTCCTCACCGCGAGGTCGCGTGGATGCGGTGCGCACTTTTTGACTGAGGGATCGCGAAGACCGGTCCGGCTCGGAGGTCGCGGTTGCCCTGCGTCGTGGAGGGGGCGGGGCGACCCGGGCAGGACGTATCTTCGCCCCACCCGCAGGGGTCCGACGAAGCAGCTCCGGGCCGAGAGATTATTAGCCGAGCGAGAGGTTGAAGTCCTGGCGGCGGCCAAGCTGAGAAGATGGGATCGCAGGCGCTGTCGGGGCTGGCCCTCGTAGTCGTCGTCGGGTTCGTCCTGTCTTCTGCGGGCGGTTCGCTCTCGCCCCGCGCCGGACTGTCTTTCGACACCCAGCCGACGGGGGGGTCGGCGTCGGTCTCGATCGACGCCGTATCCAACTTCGGCTACGTACCGGACACCGTCGGAAACCTGCCGCTGAGCGCAACCATCACGGTGACGTTCACGGACGAGGACGTGCTACCGCACACGTTCAACATCTCTTCGCGCGAGGGATTCCAGATCCCCAACAACTACACGGCGGACCAGCTGAACCGGCTCTTCTCCGAGTATCCGGCTCTCTATGCCACTTCGGTCGGCTATCAGGGCGACGTCTCCGTCGGAAATTTTACGTCGCCCTCGACCCCCGGTTGGTATGAGTTCGTTTGCAACGAGTCGGGGCATTTTACGGAGGGAATGTACGGATTCATCGCCTTCGGGGAACCCGTACCATCGAATCTTACGCCGCCCCACCATGGCTCGGAAATCCCGACCACCGGCTCGCCGATCGTCGCGGTCGTCGGAGGACTGCTGATCGTGGGAATCCTGGCCGGAGTCTTGATCTGGCGTCGCCGCCGGGCCCGGCTCCGGTACGCGTCGAACGCCACCGAACGAACGGACGGAACGGCCCCGTCCGGGCGTCCGGGAAGGCCCCCGAGAGAGCCCTCCCCGTAGAGCCGGTGCCCCCACCGGGGGCACGGACGGTGACTTAACCCGGTTCGGCGGTGCGGGAAGGCAACGTGAAGCACTACCTCGTGAGACCCGGCACTCGCGTCCGACTCGACCACTGGGACCCCAACGACACCTCGGGGTTCGAGGGAGTCAAGGACGAAGGACGGAAAGAGCTCGACCGGCTGTCGGTGCGGCTCGCCGAGCTCCAGGAGCTCCTCTACGCCGAGCACCGCCACGCCGTTCTGGTCGTCCTGCAAGGGCTCGACTCGGCCGGCAAGGATGGGACGATCCGCCGGGTATTCGAGGGAGTAAACCCTCAGGGGGTCCGAGTGGTCTCGTTCCGGGAACCGTCGGCCCTCGAGCGGGACCACGACTTCCTGTGGAGGGTCCACGCACAAGTGCCGGCGAAGGGCGAGATGGTCCTGTTCAATCGCAGTCACTACGAGGACGTCCTGGTGGTGCGGGTGCATCGACTGGTCCCCCAATCGGTGTGGACACGACGCTACCAGGCGATCAACGAGTTCGAGCGCCTGCTCGTGAACGAGGGGACGACGGTCGTGAAGTTCTTCCTCCATGTCGGCCGGGGCGAGCAGCGTCGGCGACTGTCGGAACGTCTCGCCGACCCGACGAAGTACTGGAAGTTCCGCGGCTCCGACCTCGCCGACCGTCGTCGCTGGGGGGCGTTCGCGGCCGCGTACGAGGACGTGCTCACGAAGACGAGCACTCCGTGGGCTCCTTGGTACATCGTTCCGTCCAACCACAAGTGGTTCCGGGACCTGGTCGTATCGCGTCGCATCGTCCGAACGCTCGACGGGCTGCGGATGCGCTATCCTCCGCTGCCGGCCCGGTACCGCTCCGCACGGGTCTCGTAGGACCGCGCGGAGGTGGATTCGTGATCGACCCGCCGCGGCCGTCCCGGACGGGCGGACCGTCCGACTTTCCGGGCCCCACGCGCGGGGCGGTTCCTTGCCGGGCCTTCGGGAGGGGCTCTCGGTGATCGGTCGCCCTCCCTCCTCGGCTCGCTCCGCGCTGTTCGTTCACGGCCCTCGGGGTGCCTTCCGTTGGACCGCGTTCGTCCTGGCCGTGACGGCGTTCATGGCGGCCGTCCCGACCCCGCTCTACCCAATCTACGAGAAAGAGTTCGGCTTCGGCCCCGCGGTGCTCGGTCTCGTCTTCGGTGCCTATACCGTCGGTGTCCTTACGACCCTCTTTCTCCTCGCTCCGAACGCCGAGCGTTTCGGCCGTCGGCCCCTCCTCGGCCTCGGGATGGGGCTGACGGCCCTCGGCGCGGTGACGTTCGCGCTGGCGACGGGGGTCGTGTGGCTGGCGGTCGGGCGGGTCATCACCGGCCTCGCCGTGGGGGCCACGACCAGCGTCGCGACCGCCGCGATGAGCGACCTCGAGCCCCACCGAGACCAGCACCACGTCGCCCGAGTAGCGGTCGCCGCGAACTTCGGCGGGTTCGCAGTCGGGGTCGTGATGAGCGGTATTGTCGTCCAATACGCGCCGTATCCGACGCATCTCGTGTACGTCCTCCCGATCCTGGCGAGCGCGATCGGCGCCCTGGCCCTCGGGGCCACTCCCGAGACCGCTGCGGAGCTCGGGCGGCCCGGGCGGCTCGGGGTCCAGGAGATCCGTGTCCCCGCCTCGGTCCGCCGCCCCTTCTGGGTGGCGGCCGGCGGGATCGCGGCGTGTTATGCGATCTACGGGTTCTTCGCCGCCTTGGCTCCGAGCTACCTTCGCACCGGTCTCGCCATCGACAGCCCGGCGGCGACCGGCGGCGTCGTGGGCCTCATGTTCGGGATGGCTGCGATCACCCAGCTCCTGACGGCCCAGGTCCGCGATCGCCGGGCCCTGCTCGTCGGGTTCCCCCTCCTCCTCGGGACCCTGGTCTCGCTCGTGCTCGTGATCTCCCTGACGACGTGGCCTCCCCTGGTCGTGGTGACCGCGGGCCTGGGAGCGGCGGTCGGCCTCACCTTCATGGGAAGCACCACCCTCGTCGACCGGGTCGCCCCGGACGAGGAGCGCGGGGAGATCCTGGCCGGATTCTACTCGGCCGGTTACCTGTCGCTCGCGGTCCCGACGATCGGGGTCGCCGAGGCCTCGGAGGTCGTCGGCATCACGAGCGCCGGCGCGCTGTTCGGGACCGTGCTGGCGGTCGCGGTAACGGTGCTTTACGTCGCGATATGGCGCACTCCGACCCCGCCGGGAGGCGGCGGGCGGCCACGCGACCCGCCGGCGCCGTACCCCCGGCCACGCGCGGCCGGAGCCGAAGTTCCCGGCGAGCCGACGCTCGACCGGTGAGTCTCCGGTGAAGTCCGGCCCCTAGCGCCGCGCTCGGCGAGCTCGGGACCGGGGCGAACGGGAGGTGCCCGGGCGCCGCACCCGGCGATAATCGGACTCGAGGGCCCGGGCGTAGTATCCCCAGAGCTCTCTCAGTTCCTTCTCGAGGACGGCCCGAGGTGGGTTCCGAATGGCCCGCGGTCCGGGCCGTCGCCGCATCCGAAGCGTGAGTTCGGTCGACCGGTCGGACAAGGACCGCAACCGGTAGTCGATCGACGCGTCACGGAAGTTCCCGATCGAGTCGGAGTGCCAGCCGGAGGGAGGGGAAAGGCGCACGTCCGACCGGCGCCACCGCCAACCGTCCGCCGCCCACCAGAGGTCCTCATAGAGGACGCGTCGGGGCGACCGGTGGAGGATCCGACGCTCGTACGTCTCGCGGGATCGCTTCGCATCGTCCGGCCGATAGTCGGTACACCATCGAAAGACGAAATCCCGCGGCGCGCGGAACGTTCGGCGGATCTGGTACGTCGGCGGCGGCCACTTCGACATGGACCGCCGAACCCCCGCGGAAAGATAATCGCTGGGGCCACGAGCGTCTCGACGCCCGGCCGTCGGGGCTACCTCGCCGCCCCGGTGGAGCGGACCGGTCCCGAGGATCGCGGCCGGTGCGGCATCGCCCGGAGCACCGCCCAAAGTCCGTACGCACCGATCGCCGACGCGACGACGGCGGCCCCCCAGCCGATCGACGGGTACCAGTGGATCGCCTCGTTCGGCGGGCTCGTGCAGCTGCCGAAAAACGTGTCGGACGGCGTGTGGGGGCACCACGACGGAAAAATCCCGAACGGCGTTGCCCCCGCGGCGGACCCGCTGTCCGCAGCAAATGCTCCGGGTTGGCCCAACGCGACGGACGCGAACGCAACCACCGCCAGCACCACGCACAGGCCCGCAAGGATTCCCGCGATCCGCGCGCGACGGTAGGACGTCGCGAGGGACTTACCGCCCCCTACGGTGAGCCCGACCACTCCCGCGCCGGCCGCCGCCGCCACGACGACCAGTGCGAACGTCGACCGGTAGAGGGCCGCGGTCGAGTTGAGGTCCGGACACGTGACGCTCGGACGGCTCGAGACGCCCCCCGACATCGCGCACGTCGTGGTCGACCCGTTCGAATCCGAAATGACGAACGACCCGGGGAGATAGGTCGACACGGACGAGGTCGATCCGGGAGACGACACGCCGCTGAAGGTGAGGGTCCACCACGGGGAGATCACGCTCACGACGAGCAGGGCCAGCACGATCGCGAAGACCACCACGATCCGCGCTCGCCGGCGGGAGCCCCGGCCGGGGCTGCTCGTCTGCATGGCTTCGGCCGACCCTGCCCTCCTTTCGGGCGGCCCGAGCGATAAACCCTTGCGCGAAGAGGGGCAGGGGAGCGGGGCGCCCGACAGGCTTGATTAGGTCGCATACCCCGTGCGGACGACGACCGTGCCTCTGGATTCCCCTAGGGCGCCAGCCCCGACGGACGGGCCATCGTCCGACTCCCTCGTTCGCGACGGGCAATGCATCTCTCCCCCGACCCCAGTCGCGGGCCCGGGCGATCTCGAAGGGGCTGACCTCTCCCCGTGGTTCAACCCCTTCCTCTCCCACTACGCTTCGGAAGCTCGGCGGTGCGGGGGGACCGCCGAGCTGGTCCGGGGTGTCACGGGCGTCGAAGGTCTGTGGGTCGCGGACGGGGTGGAACGCATCGGAACGATCTTCTCCCGATCCCATGCCCTCGCCGAACGGTTCGTCCGAGACCGGGGCGATCTCGGGGTCTTCGCCGACTATCTCCTCTCCCCCAACGCGGAGGTGTTCGATATCTTCCGGGCCTCGCTCGCCCCCGTCCGACCGACCCGTCGGTATCGGAACGTCCTCCGAGCGGTCCGGCCGTCCGACCTGCCCGCGCTGTGCGCGCTCCTGGGCGAGGTGTGCGGACCGGTCAACGGCCGATGGTTCGAATCGGTACCTTGGCGAACCGACTCGGGCTTCCTTGCGGAGGTCGACGGGCGTCTCGCGGGGGTCGGCTGGGTCACGGTGGTCCGAGACCACGCCCGACTTCACTCCCTGACCGTCCGTCCCCCGTACCGTCGCATGGGGATCGGGACGGACCTCGTCGCGGCCCGGCTGGACCTCGCCCGTCGCGCCGGAGCGAAGGACGTCCTCTCGGAGATCTCCCGTGGCAACGTCGTGTCCCGGAGGATCGCGCTCGCCGTGGGATTCGAGCGGGTCGGCGAGATGTACTTTCATCCGCCGCTCGCCGCGGCCGCGCGATCGTTCCGGTCAGTTCCGGGGGGCCCCACAGAACGGACAGTTCTCGACCGTCGAGTCGATTAACGCGCCGCAGTACTTGCAGTTGACCTTCACGGTCTCTTTGATCACGATCTGCTGGACGGCCGGCTGACCCGACGGGTTGAGGTGGATCCCCGGCGGGGGCGGTCCCATCGGCGGCGGCGCGTAGCTGACCTGACCGGTCGGCGAGTGCTTCGGTAGCGGACGCGATCGCCGCGCTCGGGCGAGGAGCGCCACGAGCACGACGACGACCACCACCACGACCACGAGCAGGATCGCCAGGGTCACCCAGGGGAAGGCTCCCGAGGAGCTCGACGTTCCGCTCGGCGCCGAGCCGGCCGTCAACGGATAGCTCGTCTGAGTCACGGAGAGCGAGTCGGTCCACGTGAATCCCGCTCCGACGCTCTGGTTCATGTCCTGCTCGGTGTAGACGTAGCCGACGACGTAGCCGGTGGAGGGGTCGAAGTAGACCTTCCAGTTGTAGGTGGCCGTGAACACTCCGTAGGCGTCGTCCCGCTGGTACGACCCGTTCCCCTCGGCGTAGATGGTCCGGACGTATCCCCCGGCGGCCGTGCCGAGGTCAAAGTTGTACGCCGTAGAGACTACCGTGAACTCGCTGTTCAGAAGATAGAACGTCTGGCCCGGGACGAGGTCGTTGTCCATGTAGAACCAGACGTACGGATTGGTGTAGCCGGTCTGGTTGTCGGTGCCGCTCACATAGCGGAACGTCACCGCGGAGAAAGTGAACGACCCGGTCGAGGTCCAGTTCTGCGACGCCCCCTGGTCGTTCGAGTAGTCGTCGGCGTAGTAATAGTTCGCAGATTCGGTGCCGTTGCCGAGGACCGAGGTCACGGCGATCGACCCGTTCACCCGGGTCGACTCGGTGTACCCAGTATAGTTGCCCACCCCGTCGCTGAGCGCGACGGTCTCGTCGTACGCGAAGCCGTCCTTCGGCTGGGGGGTGTAGTGGGCGCCCGCGAGGCCCGAGGCTCCGAGCGTCCCGAGCAGCACGACGATCGCGACGAGCGCTAGCGTCCGCCGACTCATCCGCCGCCCGCTCCCCCGCCGCCCCCTCCGCCTCCCACGAACCCGTGGACGTGGCCGGGGTGCGCTCCGCTGACTCCACTGTACGTCGAGAAGTACGTCTGATGGGCGACGATGATGGGTACGAAGAAGAACCGGGGTCCGTAGTAGTATCCGGCCCGTGCGGCCGTCGTCGTGGGCGCCGCGGCGGCGGTCGTGTCGAGCGGGCCGACGAGCTCGTTGCGGATGCCGTGGAGCATCCGCAAGGCGAGGCAGATCAGCTCGGACTGCGTCATGGGCCTCGCGCGCCGGCCGACGATATCGTAGGCCTTCTCGAGCAGGTTGAGCGTCTCGTTCGCCTCGAGGGTGGACAGCGAGGCGAGGACCGCCGCGGCGACCAAGGGGTAGGCGAGATACGTCTGCAGCCCTTTCGCGATGATCGCGAGCTTCGTGCTGATTCCGTCGACCGGCAGCTCGGAGGTCGCCAGATAGGCGCTCGACAGCTCGACGTCCTCCGATGGTTGGTAGCCCCAACCGGCGAACAGGCCGCGAAGCGACTGGAATTTCGCGATGAGCTGGTCGACCGGCACGTTGTCGATCGCGAGGAGGGCGGCCGCCTCGTACGACATCGTGAGCCGGCGGTAGGACTGGAGCTCCGCGGTCGCGAGCGAACCGTCCGCGCGTCGCCCGAGGAGCACGATCGACGCGATGCCGAGGGCCGACTCGTCGGGGATCGCGAGCCCTTTCACGTCCCGGAGGAGGGGCCCCAGAAGAGGGAGCTCGTCCGCGAGGGGACGCGAGATGGCGGAGAGAATCTCGGCCGACATCAGCCGGTTCTCCAGGTTCGGGGAAAGGTTCGCGATCTGGTTGTAGACTCCGACAAAGCTCGCGGCGCCCTGCGCCGGGTCGGGCTGGGCGCTCGCCAGGCCGATCGAGATGGCCCACAGCTGGGTCCGGTCGGCGTCCGGGAAGCTCGGGGAGACCCTTCCGAAGTAGTCGGCCCCTCGGGCGGCGAGGTCCGCAAGGTCGCGCCCGATCTTGAGCGCCTGATTCCAATAGGTGCCGAAGTCGGCGTCGGAGACCCGGTACATCGCAAAGCCGAGGTCGCGCAGCGAGGCCGAGCCGAGGTTCGTAAGCCCCACATACCGGTCCCCATACGGACTCAGCGTGTCGAGCAGGGTCTGCTGCGCGACCAGCTGGCCGATCTCGAGCTGTCGCCGCACGAGGTCGGCGTCCATCGTCTTCAGCGACGCCTGATCCTGGGCCTCCTTCTGCTGGGCCGCCTGCTGCTTCGCCGCGCCTTCGAGGTGGAAGAGGACCGAGTGGGTCCGCTCGTCGTCCTCCTGGACCTCGGCGGCGAGACCTGCGCGCGCGCTCTGTTCCTGGCCCAGGGCCGCCCGGTCCCCTGCCAACGCGGTGACGTTGGCCCGCGCCTTCTGGTAGTCGTCCGCCGTCAGGAACTGCACCAGATTCAGCTGAGCAAGGAGCGCGGCATCCGAGTCGGAAAGCGTGGACGTGACCTGCCTCGTTCCGACCTGGTTCAGGAACGCGTAGATGTCCTTACAACTCGTCATCTCAGCGGTCCACTAACGGAAAATCCAACGATAACCCTTCCTCCGCCACCGGCGGTCCGATGCGCAGTACGAGGCCCCGAGCCTCCTGCCGGGGCCGAGCGTAGGGGTCGTCTCGCAGGGCTTCGAGCACGAGGGCTTCGAACCGGCGCTTGCGACTCCCCGAGGTGCCGAACCGCCGGCTGCGTTCGTTCTCGATCTGCTCGTAGGCGAACATGAACTCGTAGAGGGACCGGTAGACCTGGTCCTCGAACTTCTCGCGGACCGCCGCCGAGTCGACCGTGACGTCGTCCACTCCCTCGAGGTCCACGAAGAACACGGTGCCGTCGGGCCCAAGGACCGCATCCTTGTCGAGCCAAACGTCCTGGAGGTCCAGTCCGGTGCATCGGCGATGCTCCCGGTCGACCTCCAGGGTTCGGGCGAAAAGGGTGAGCAAGGCCACCGCGCTCCGGACGAACCGGAGTTCGAAGCGGTAGGCCTTCGCCGCCGTATCGAGACCGAAACGGTCGAAGACGAACGCCGGGTCCTGACCCACGGTATTGCGCGCGTGGAAGTAGATCCGCACGTTGGAAGGTACGAGCCGAAGCTCCTGAACGATCCGTCCGCGGAACTTCCGGTACCAGTGGATGCTGCGGAGCCGTCGTTCGACCTCGGGAGGGAGGTAGGCGACCTTCACGACCGGCGCGATCCGGAACCCGTGGAGGCTCGTCAGGTCGGCGCGCTCGGAGACCCGGAGCGCGGTCATCGCGTGGACCTCGCCCTGTCCCCCATACGGCGACCCTCGGAGCCACAACTCGCCCGTGATCACGCCGCCCACCGCTCCCGGGGCGACCCGGGCGAGCCGCTCGCGGACCTCGGGCTCGTCCGTGAGCTCGACCGCATATCTCGCGTCGAGTCGTCGCATCGAAAACGGGTCGACGGTGGAACCGATCCCCTTCACGGAAAGGTAGAACGGGACCCCATCGAGCGTGGCGATCGGTTCGGGAACGATGGCGCTCCGGTTATCGTCCTCGATGGCATCGAGGACCGCGGCCGGAGTCCGTTCGTCGAGGGGCGCGAGCGTCGGAGGAAGGAAGTAGCGATCCCACCGGGCCAGGTCGAACGACGCGAAATGCCGATTCGTCCGGGTCTCGGCCGGGAACGCGGACAGGGTAACGGGGAATCCGCCGAGCCGAAGGGACCTCGGCACCTCCCCGGGGGCCGAGCTCCGGAAGCCGGTTTCGCGCGCTCGGTCGACTCCGGGGCCCGTGTCCATCGTTGGGTCACGGGACCTCGGCTCGGAAGATAGGCTCTTTGCCGCGCGGCCCCGTCGCTCCCGGTAGGTTTCCCGAGCCCCCATTCCCCACCGGGCTCACGCTGAAGTAGCGGCCGTTGCGCTTGCCCTGCGCATGGGAGCCGGCGCGGACGCGCTCGAGGCGACCAACTCAGTGGAAGTTCCGCCGAGGCGCCGCGCGCTCGCAGATGGGCTCCTCGCGTGGCTTCGTTCCCATCCGGTCGTGTGTCTCGCCGTGCTCACTCCGGGGATCCCCGAGTACCTCTCGAGTTCGAGCCCCCTGATCAACCTCGCCCTGAATCCGGCACGGTTCTTCGCCCAACTCGCGATCAACGTCGCGCAGTATACCGCCGGAGCGTTGCTGATTCGGGAAGCGGTCGTTCGCTGGCGCAAAGGATGGGCGACCGTCTTTCTTCTGGCGACCGCGTACGCGGTCGCGGAGGAAGGAATCGGCGACGAGACACTCGTCAACTCCGCTCACGGCGCCGAGGGAGTGCTGGGCGCGTACGGACGGTTCGCCGGCGTGAACTGGGTCTGGACGACCGGGGTAGTGGCGTTCCATACGATCTACTCGATCGGTCTTCCCCTGCTGTTGCTCGGGCTTGCGAATCCCTCGACCCGAGGGCGGAGCTTGATCGGGGCCCGGGGGGTAGCCGTCGCGTTCGGTTCGCTGGTCGCCTCCACCTCGGTCGAAAGCCTCCTCGTGTTCCGCGACGACCACTTCTGGATCGGACTCCCCCTCCTCGCGTCCGCGCTCGCGGCCATCGGTGCCTTGGTCTACGCTTCCCACCGGATTCGGGCGGGGGCTCTCTCGGCTCCGAGCGATCGTCCCCACCTTACGCCCCGTGCGGCGATACTGTTCGGATTCTTCGTTTTCCCCGTCGTCTTCCTCCTCGAATACGGTGGGGCCGCGACCGGAATTCCGGCCGGCGCGGTGGTGGCCGGCGAGCTGGCCTTCTTCGTGCTTGCCCTCGACTATATCCGACGGCGGATAGGCCGGATCGGCCACCAGAGTCTCCTCGTCGAGCTCGCCTTCGGCTTCGTCCTATGGCAAAGCGCGTTCGGGGTGCTCGTCACGTGGGGATTACCGTACACCCTTCCGCTGGTCGGGCTCGCGGTGGCGTTTTTCGTACGACTGCGACGACGTTACGCCCGGCCGAAGCCTTCGACCCCCCCGGTCGACGCGGCAGCGCCCTGACGCATCGAACGTCGCCGTGCAGACGCGGGAACGCTACTCGCGACGGACCTGCCACAGGCACTCGTACGGCCAGCGGCGGGACCACGCGCTGTCCGAACGGGAAACATACCGGCTTCGAGCGCGAGGACCGGGCCGGGTCTCGACGAGTTGTTCGATCGCGAAGCCGGACCGGCGGAGCAGCGACACCCAATCGCCGTAGGTCAGGCGAA
>JASHYY010000004.1 GCA_030042815.1 Thermoplasmata archaeon
GACGGATCGCTACTCGCGAGGGTGCCGCGATCCGAGGCGGCGGACGTCGATGAGGCCGTCCGATCGGCACGGGCCGCCTTCCCTGCCTGGCGAGCGGTACCCGTGGCGGAGCGCGCCCGTAGGGTCTTGGCCCTCCGCGCGCTACTCGAGCAGGCGGCGGAGGAGCTCGTTCGTTCGATCTCGCGGGAGAACGGCAAGACCCTCGACGAGGCGCGCGGGTCGGTGCGACGGGGGATCGAGGCGACCGAGTTCGCGGCCTCCGCGCCCACGACGATGCAGGGGGCGTTCCTCGAGGACGTGTCGTCCGGCGTCGACACGACGCTCCTGCGCCAGCCGGTCGGCGTGGTCGCCGGCGTCACGCCGTTCAATTTCCCGGTGATGATCCCGCTGTGGATGGCCCCGCTCGCCCTCGTCTGCGGGAACTGCTTCGTCCTGAAGCCGTCCGAGCGGGTGCCGCTCTCGGCCGCCCTCCTCGCGCGCTGGGTCGCCGAGGCCGGGTTCCCGCCGGGGACGTTCAACCTCGTCCACGGGGACGCGGCGGCCGTGGACGCGCTCCTCGTCCACCCCGGGGTCGACGCGGTCTCGTTCGTCGGGTCGGCCCCGACCGCCCGCCACGTGTACACCACCGCGGCCGCGCACGGCAAGCGGGTGCAGGCGCTCGCCGGGGCGAAGAACCACCTGATCGTCATGCCCGACGCCGACCTCGACCGGTCGGTCCCGGCGATCCTCTCGAGCGCCTTCGGCCAGTCCGGCGAGCGCTGCCTCGCGGGGAGCGTCGTGGTCGCGGTCGAGCCCGGCGCGGACCGCCTGGTCGCCCGGCTCGCGGAGGCGATCGAGAAGCTCACCACCGGGCCCGCCGGCGACCCCGAGACCGACGTCGGACCGGTGATCCGGGCCGAGCACCGCGACCGCGTGCTGCGGTGGATCCGGGACGGGGAGGCGATGGGCGCGACCGTCGTCGCCCGCGGCCCGGTGCCGCCGACGGCGGACGGCTACTACGTCCCGCCGGTCCTCTTCGACGGGGTCCGCTCCGAGATGGCGATCGCCCAGGAGGAGATCTTCGGGCCGGTCCTCGCCGTGATCCGCGCCGCGACGCTCGATGAGGCGCTCGAGGTCGCGAACCGTTCCCGGTTCGGCAACGCCGCCGCGATCTTCACGCGCGACGGCGGCGCGGCCCGCACGTTCGTCCACCGGATCGAGGCCGGCATGCTCGGCGTGAACATCGGCGTCCCGGCCCCCGCGGCGTACTTCCCGTTCGCCGGGTGGAAGGGCTCGTTCTACGGCGACCTCCACGCCACGGGACGCGACGCGGTCGATTTCTACACGCGCAAGAAAGTCGTCACGACCCGCTGGTTCTGACGCGGGTCAGCGCCCGCTGCCGTCCAGCGCCTCGGTCGGGTCCGCGGGCCGGAACGCCCCGGGAACGAACGGGACCGCCGCCGCCAGGCCGCCCAGCGCCGCGATGAGGAAGACGGTCGGGGCGGGAACGGCGTACGCCAGGAGCAGACCCGCGGCGGCGCCCCCGAGGAGCCCGCCGAGGTTGAACGCGGCCGTGAGCAGCCCGACCGCCCGTCCGCGCTCGGCGGGCCGGCTCAGGTAGGCGGCCTCGCGCACGGTGGCGACCGTGAAGAACACCGCGACCGGCAGGAGCCAGACCGCGAAGACGACCGGGTACGTCGGGAACGACGCGATCGCCACCCAGATCACGGTGTACATCAGCGCGAACGCGAGCAGCCCCCGACGTCGCGTGCGGGTCGACCCGGCCCAGCGTCCGGAGAACGGCGAGGCGGCGATGTTCAGCGCCGAGGAGCACGCGACCCACACCGCGAGCTGGGCGGTCGGGTTCGCGGGGATCCCGAAGAACCCGTGGCTCCCGAGGGTCGTCGCGAGGTAGACCGGGATCGCGGTCACCGTGACGTAGCGCGCGGTCGAGACCGCCGTGGTCCACGCCGCGAGCCGGAAGACCTTCGGGTGGCTCTGGGGGGAGAACTCGGGGGACGCGACGCGTCGGGCGGGACGCGGGAGGTCCCCCCCGAACCAGAATACGAGCGCCGCGACCGCGGCGAACGACGCGAGGACGGCCGAGAGGCCCCAGCCGGCCGCCGAGTCGAGACGGAACCCCGTGGTCGCGAGGAGCGGGAACGCGGTCGCCACGCCGAGCAGCATCCCGCCGTTCTGGGCGAGCTGGAGCCGTCCCAGGCGGAACGCCGCGGTCTCGGTCGACTCCTCGGTCGCCTGCGTCGTCGCGAGGACGAGCGAGCCGAAGAGCGCGCTCTGCGCGATCCGCACGGCGAACAGGCCGAGCGGGCCGACGAGGGGGAAAAGGAGGAAGAGGGGGACCTCGAGGACCGTCGCGAGGACGAGCGGCGCGCGACGGGCGCCCGTCCGGTCCGCGAGCCACCCCCAACCCCAGGAGGCGAGCGTCTGGGAGAGCAGCGGGGCGCCGACGACGAGGGTCGCGAGGAGCGGACCGCCTCCCTCGGCGATCTCGGCGAGCGGGAGGACGGCGAGCAGGATCCCGTAGCTGGTGTAGGCGAGCCATGTCCCCGCGAACAGGTGGCGGAAGGAGAACGGCCGCGACCGTCCGGCGGTCGGGCCGGCGCTCGGGGCGCCGGCCTCAGGCACCGACGGCCTGCCGGTCGGCGAGGACGAGGGCACGGTCGAGCGCCTCGAGCCCCCGGTCGAGCTCCGCGCGGGTGACGATCAGCGGCGGCGCGACCACGAGGTGGGAGACCCAGCCGATGCAGAAGACCCCCTCCTTCATCATCGCGCCGGTCACCTGGTCGACGACGAGCGGCCGGCCCGCCATCTTGTCGTCCTCCGTGTTGAACGGCTCCTTCGTGGCCCGGTCCTTGACGAGCTCGACCGCGGCGAACAGCCCGAGGCCCCGGACGTCGCCGACGGACCGGTGCTTCGCCCCGATCTCGCGCAGGCGGGACAGGAGGTACTCGCCGTCCTTCCTCGACTTTTCGAGGAGTCCGAGGCGGCGGTACTCCTCGATCGCGGCCACGCCCGGCGCGAGCGTGAGCGGGTGGGCCTCGTAGGTGTGCCCGTGCGGGAAGTACGCCTCGCGGAACGCGTCGTGCACCGCGGGGGTCGAGGCCGTGAGGCCGAGCGGGATCTGCGCCCCGGTGATCCCCTTCGCGGTCGTGAGGAGGTCCGGCGTCACGTCCCAGTGGTTCACCGCGAACCACTCGCCGACCCGGCCCCAGCCGCTCATCACCTCGTCGGCGATGAGGAGGACGTCGTGCTTCTTCGTGATCGCGCGGATTTTCGGAAGGTACTCGGGGACGGGGACGATCACGCCGTTCGTGCCCACGACCGGCTCGACGATCATCGCCGCGACGTCGCCCTCGCGGGAGATCTGGTAGTCGACGTAGTCCGCACACGCGACCCCGCAGCTCGGGTACGTGAGGCCGAACGGGCACCGGTAGCAGTAGCAGTCGGGGGCGAACACCGTCCCCGGCACTTTCTGGACGGGCTCGATCGCCCGCCGGCGCAGCTCGCCCGTGACGGAGATCGACGCCGCGGTCGCCCCGTGGTACGACCGGTACCGCGCGACGACCTTCGAGCGGTGCGTCACCGCGCGGGCGATCTTGAGCGCCGCCTCGTTGGCCTCGGTACCGGACGTGCTGAAGAAGAACCGCGAGAGCCCCTTCGGCAGGACCCCGAGGAGCGCCTGGCTCAGGCGCGCGCGCGCCTCGGTCGCGAAGCTCGGCGCGGCGTAGGCGAGCGTTCGGGCCTGGTCGGCGATCGCCTCGGCGACGCGGGCGTTCCCGTGCCCGAGGTTCGTCGCGATCAGCTGCGAGGAGAAGTCGAGGTACTCCTTCCCCGCGCTGTCCCAGAAGCGCGAGCCCTCGGCGCGCGTCACGACCAGCGGGTCCCACCCCGCCTGCCGGCGCCAAGTGACGTAGTTCGTCTCGCGGACGATCCGTCGGATCTCCTCTCCGTCCATCGCCGGACCTCCCTCGGCCGTCCCGTCCGGACGGCGCGATAGGTCCGAGGCACGGCCGCTTAAGAACCCCCGGCCGGCCGGCCTAAGTTGACGGGAGCCGGAACAGTCGGCGGGCGTTGCCCCCGAGGATCGCCTCGCGGTCCGGCGCGGGGAGGTCGAGGCGGTCGACCAGGCCGACGGCGGTCGGCAGGTCCTCGAGCGGCCAGTCGGAACCGTAGAGGATCCGGTCCGGCCGCCCGACCGTGA
>JASHYY010000038.1 GCA_030042815.1 Thermoplasmata archaeon
CTCCCACGTCCCGAGGATCGTGCGGTGGACGACGACCGGAGTGTGGAGCTGGCCGTCGGGCCCCTGGTACTCGAGGCCGAACCGCTGGGGGATCTGGTAGTCGAGCTGGATCGTCCCGGTCTGCCAGGGGCGGCCGAGGGAGTCGCGGATGTGGATGTCGATCTTCGGGCCGTAGAACGCGCCTTCCCCCGGCGAGACCCGATACTCGACCTTCGACTCCTTCAGCAGCCGCTCGAGGGTCGCCTCCGCCCGGTCCCACTGCTCGGGGGTGCCGAGGAACTTCTCCGGCCGGGTCGAGAGCTCGTACGACCACTCGAGGCGGAACGTCGAGAACGCCTCCCGGATCCAGTCGAGCAGGACCCGGATCTCGTCGCCGATCTGGTCCTCCGTGACGAAGATGTGCGCGTCGTCCTGGACGAGCTCGCGCACCCGGGTGAGCCCGTGCAGGGTGCCGCTCGCCTCGAGCCGGTGGAGCGGGGCGAATTCGGCGAGCCGCAAGGGGAGCTCGCGGTAGCTGCGCGCCCGCGAGCGGAAGAACAGCATCGCGCCGGGGCAGTTCATCGGCTTCCATCCGAAGACGCGGTCCTCGACGGTCGAGAGGAACATGTTCTCCCGGTAATGCTCCCAGTGCCCGCTGGTCTCGTAGACCGACTGGGCGAAGAGGAGCGGGGTCCGGATCTCTGCGTAGCCGGACCGCTGGAGGTGCTCGGTGACGAACTTCTCGAGCTCGCGAATGAGGATCATCCCCTTCGGCTGCCAGATGGGGAACCCGGGGGCCTCGTCCACGAACAGGAACAGCTCCTGTCGAGCCCCGATCGTCCGATGGTCCCGAGCCTCGGCCTCGGCGCGGAGCTTGAGGTACCGCTCGAGCTCCTCCCGCGTCGGAAACCCGACGCCCCGGACTCGCTGCAGCGGGCGGGCGTCCGGTCCCTCGGCAGTGATGGCGGAGAAGCCGAGAATGTGGACCCCCTCGAGCCAGTGCGTGTCGGGCACGTGCGGTCCGCGGCAGAGGTCGGTGAACGTCCCGGTGTCGTAGACCGAGACCGGTTCCCCGGGCGGGGTCTCCCGAATGTACCGCAGCTTGTACGGGTTCGTCGCGAAGAGGAGCTCGGCGTCCTCCCTCGACACCTCTCGACGGCGGAACGGCTCCCGGGCCTTCACGGACTTTGCGATCGCCGTCCGGAGGGCGTCCAGGTCCTCGGGAGTCAGCGGACGGACGTCGAAGTCGTAGAAGAACCCCTCATCGGTCGGTGGGCCGTGCGTCGGGTTCGCGTCCGGGATCGTCTCCACGAGCCCCTTGGCCACGAGATGCGCCGAGGAATGCTGCAAGATGTCCCGGCCCGCACGGTCGGCGAACGTCAACGGGGCGAGCGACCCGTCGGACGGGAGGACGAACGCGAGGTCTACCGGCCGTCCGTCCCATAACGCGGCGAGGAACGAACCCGACCGATCCGGCGCCCACCGCCGGAGCACCTCGCCCGCCGAGGTCCCAGCCCCGACCTCGACGCGCTGGCCGTCCGGAAGTGTGACCGCGATCCGCCCCGTCTCCCCCATGACCTCTCGGGCGGTCCCGACCCTCGGGCCGACTAAAACCCTTCGGAGCCCCGAGGAGGACGGGGCCGCGCGGGCACCGGTCGAGGGCGAACCCCTAGGTGGCCTTGCCGACCCACGCCGGAGGGGTCACGATCCGGTACGTCCGTCCCGTCGCTCCCGAGACGAGGTCCCCGATCCCCACCAGGAGCAGGACGAAGGCGAGGAGCAGCACGAGGGTCAGGATCGCGATGCGCACGTCAATGACCGCGACGACCGCCATCACGAAGCTCAGGATCCCGAGGGTCACCGCCAACCCGCGGTACCACCCCGGCTCGGCCGTGTTCCGTTGTGCGTAGCCGATCCAGCTGATGCCGATGAGCACGAGCGCGATGTAGAGCAGGAAGACCAGGGTGAGCAGGCCGAGGCCGGGCAAGGCGATCACGACGAACCCGAGGACGATCGATAACACTCCGAGCACGAGGTCCAACGTACGGTGCCAGCCGGGCCGGTCGGTCCGGACCTGACCCCGCAGCACCCGCCAGAGTCCGAGCCACACGAGCGCGAGGGCGAACAGGAAGACGAGCAGCCCGGCCCCGAGTACCGGGTCGGCGAGCGCCAGCAGGGCAATACCAATCGCGAGAACGCCCGCGATGACCTCGATCGCCCGCTGCCACCCCGGTTGAACGGGGTTGGCCGACGCGAGCGTCGTGCCGAGAGGTACCGCGGGAGGAAGACCGGCGGGCGCGGGCGGGGAGGACACGCCGGGCGTACGCCTCGCGATATTAAAGCGACGCGCGCGGGCGAGACCGGGACCGACTCCGAGTACGGAGCGTCGAGTCCCCCCGAGGTGCGCTCAGCCCGCCCATTATTCATCACGGGTCAGCTGGTTCTGTTCTTCATCATCGCGCCCTCGGGGATGACGGACGCGCTCGAACTCCGATCGATTCACTCCTCCCAACGATCGAGCAGCCCGTCGATGTGGAAGATC
>JASHYY010000039.1 GCA_030042815.1 Thermoplasmata archaeon
CTTCTCGGCGTTCACGACGACGATCGACTCGCCGGAAAGGAGGCGCTTTGCGATCAGGCTCGCGGCCCGCCCGAGGACGAGACCGCTCGCGTCGACGACCGTGGGCGCCGGAGGAGCCTCAGGCAAGGAGCCGCACCCCCGCGCCGTCCGGGCGCGACTTCAAGAGCTCCTCGAGCGAAAGGGCGGCGCCACCGGCGGCCCGGATCTTGGCGCGCGCCGCGACGGAGTAGGAGAAGGCGGCGACCGTGAGCCGCTTCGTGAGCGGCCCCTCGGACAGGAGCTTCCCCGGGACGACGACGGTCTCCTCGGCCCGTGCGAGCCGCTCGAGGTGGCCGACGTTGACCGGGGTCACCTGATGGCGCGGCCGTTCGAGCCGGTCCGCGACCGAGCCCCACACCGCCGCGTGCTGGGATCGCTCCGCGCGCCTCAGCTCGCCGAGGAGGCGGGCGAGCTCGCGGTTCTGCTTGCGAACGGCACGGGGCATGGCGGGACGCCTCCGACCCGGGTGCGTGATATAAGCGTTGCCGCCGGCATGACGCGGCGCGACGCACCGCGCGCCACCGCCGAGCCGGAACGGCCCCCGGACGGTTCTTCTCCCCGCGAACGGTTAAATACGCCTCCCCGCCATCCGCGCTCGAGGCCTCTCTCCATGCGCAAGTTCCTCACCGAGCTCCGAGGCAAGACCGTGATGACGAACGACGGACAGATCCTCGGACTGATCGACAACTTCGTGGTCGACACGCTGACCGGGGGCATCGCCCACGTTCTCGTCACCCCGAGCGAGGACGTCGAACAACGCCTGTTCCAGAGCGACGCGTCGGGCCGGCTCGTGCTCCCCTTCAAAAGCATGCGCGCGGTCAAGGACGTCGTCGTGATGGACATTGGGAAGTGAGACGGACCGCGGGCCCCTGATCTCGGTCGTCATCACCGTCCGCAACGAGGAACGCCACCTCGGCCAGCTCCTCGAAAGCCTCCGGGGGCAGGAGCCCCCGTTCGAGGTCGTTGTCGTCGATTCGGAGAGCCGGGACCGATCGCTCGCGGTCGCGCAGGGATACGCCGCGCGCGAGCCCGAGCGGTTCCGCGCGATCGAGCACTCCGGCTCGCGAGGGATCGGACGGAACGTCGGGGTGCGGGCGGCTCGCGGCGCGTCGGTCGCCTTCATCGACGGCGACTGCTTCGCCGACTCGAACTGGCTCCGGCGGGTCCGCGCCGGGCTCGCGGCCGCCCCGGTCGTCGCGGGACGGACCGTCACGGTCGGCAAGCCCCGGTACGGGCAGCTCGAGCGGGTCGAACTGTTCCAGAGCGGCTACGACGTGACGTACCCCACGGCCAACCTCGCCTACCACCGCGCCCTGTTCGAGCAGCTCGGGGGCTTCGACCCCCGGTTCATCACGGCCGAGGACATCGACCTCAACCTGCGCGCGGTCCGGGCCGGGGCGTCGGTGCAGTACCTTCCGGACGCGATCGTCTACCACCACATGCGGACGACGTTCGTGCGGTTCCTCTATCAGGCGTTCTGGAACGGCTACGGCCGCAAGCAGCTCACCGAGAAGCACGGCAGCCTCTGGGGCCGCTACCGGGTCCGCCGCCTGATCTCGACGCAGCGGAGCGCGATCGCCTGGGCCCGGATGACCGCCGCGTTCGCCGGCTATTCGTTCCGCGTGCTCACGGCCGGTGCCCGTCGCCTCACACCGGACCCGGGCGAGCCCGACCCGCCGCCCGGCGACGCCTAGTTCGCTTTCAGCAGGTCCGCGACCTTCACGACCTCGGCGAGGACCTTCGTCAGGTCCGCCGACTGGTCGACCACCGACACCAGCAGCGCCTTCTTCCCGCTCCCCACGATGATCGTCTTCGAGTCGTTCCCCTCGATCACGATCCGCTCCGGCGGCGCCCGATTCAGCTCCGTGTTCGCCGTCGCCGCCGCCCCGAGGATCGTCGCGCACATGATCGCGAACGTCTCCGTGTAGACCCCCGCCGGCACGTCCGCATACAGGACCAGCCCGTCCCGCGATACGAGCGCCGTCGCGATCCCCCCGATGCGGGTCTTGAGGTCCTTGATCACCGCGCCGACGTTTCCCGTTGCCATCATCGACCGAATCCCCCCTGGGTCACATATCCTCGATACGGAATCGGCACTCGGGGTGGCCGGTGCTGGCACACATCTCTTCCGTACACTTAACGCGCCCCCCCTTAAAACGTTCGTAGAACTCGCGGAGCATCCCGCGCAGTCGGTGGCACGTCGGGATGTCGCTCGGCGCGACTTCGATCGAACCCTTCGCGACGACCTCGTGGTCCCCGAAGGTGATCTCCTCCACCCAGCCGCGTTCCTTCAGGATGTGGCCGACGCGGTCGAAGAACCTCGCGCGGTCCTTGAGCGCCTCGTCGGCCATCCCGGAGCCGATGACCGACCCTTCCTTGAAGAACAGTCCGTGGCAGGCGTGGGACATCACGCCTTCGTAGAGCTCCTTGATCTGCCGGAGCTCGCCCTGGTCGATCTTGACCGACCGCATGGAACGCTCGGGCACCACCGCGGGTTGTATTAATCTATGGTGCTCGAACGCGGCGCAACCCCGTCCCGCCCCTCGAAGGGCGGGGGGAACGGACGGAGGGAGATCGCCCGGGCCGGTCGCGTACCGCGCCCGTCCCGCGGGGGCCGCTCAGGGGCCGTCCGCCCCCTCGGCGGTGCCCGGCGGGTCGCCCGCGGCCAGCGTCGCCTCGAGCGCGTCCAGCGTCGTCATCCGGCCGGCCTGGACCTTCGGCCAGGCGTCGTACCGGTCCAGCAGCACCGCCGCGAGGTCCGCCCGGGCCGCGGCGCGGACGTCGCTCCAGAAGAGGTCGCCGACGAACGCCGTGCGCTCGAGCGGGGACCCGAGCCGCTCCACGGCCGCGCGGAACGCCGCCCGGTCGGGCAGGGCCGGCCCCGGAGGGTCCCCGCTCCCGAGCAGCAGGGTCTCGGGGAACCCGCCGCGGTGGAGCAGCCATCGGGCCGACTCCGCCGGGAGCGGCGTCACGACCCCGTACCGGACCCCGCCGGCGCGCAGGCGCTCGAGCAGGCGGCCGACGTCGGGGTACGACGCGACCTCGCCCGACGGACGTAGCATCCGGCGCACGACGGCCTCGGTCTCCTCGGACGGCAGCGCGTGGCCCGCGATCGCCGTGAGGGTGTCGGCGAGATGCTCCCGCAGCGCGGCGAGGTCGGCCGGGGGCTGCTTTCCCGTCACGCCCTGCCAGCGGCGGCGGTCCCACGCCTTCAGCGACCGGCGGACGGCCGCGTGAACCTTGCGCTCGCCGAGGACCGGTCCCTGCGGGTGCCAGGCCCACTGCCATACCGCGGTCGCGTGGAACGGGACGAGGACGTCGTCCAGGTCGAAGAGGACCGCCTCGACCGGGCGGGTACCGTAGGAGAGCGTCACGGGAACGGACCCGCGCTAGCCGCGCCCGCTCTTCTGGAGCTCGAGCAGGTCCTCGGTCGAGACCTTCTCTCCCTTCTTGAGCCGCGCGAGGAAATCCTCCTCGCGCGGCGCCTCCGCCTCGCCCCACGCGGCCGGGGCCCGGCCACCGCGGGTCGCGTAGAGGAGCTTCTCGATGTCCCGGACCTCCTCGATCGAGGCGATGTGGGCCCGGTGCGCCTCGTCGGCCTGGCCCTTGACCTCGATCAGCTTCGTCTGGACCTCGTCGGCCTTCCGGCGCAGCTCGTCGACCGACTCGTAGAGCTGGACCATCGCCTCGTGCTCGCGCTGGGCCTCCTCGGCGAGCTCGCCCACCGCCGCGTGGTGCTTCTCGGCCTCGTCCCGGGCCTCGGCGAACGCCTTCATCGTCTGCTCGACCTCGGGGTCCTGCCGGAGCTGGTCGTCCTGTTCCCGGATCGCCGCCTCGAGCCGCTTCATCTCCTCGACGAGACGTTTTTCCTGGTCGCCCGTGAGGGCGGTCGTCATGTGGCGGAACTCGAGCTCCTTCAGCTCCTTGCGCAGGCGCCAGACCGGGACCGCTCCCGGCCGCGGCGTGCGCGCCCGGCGCAGCTCCTGGACCTTGTCCCCGAGCTCCTGGAGCTTCGTGTTCCATTCCTCGCGAAGCCCCTTCTCCTCCCGCACGCGGGCGTTCAGCGTGTCGCGGAGGCGACGGTGGTCCTGGGCCTCCGCGCTCTTGTCGTGAAGCTCGTCCAGGATGCGCGAGCGCTCGTCGGCGACGGTCCGGGCCTCGGCGTTCAGCCGGTCGCGCCGGGCGCGGGACTCGTCCGCCCGAGCGTTCGACTCGGCTCGCCGCTTCTCCAAGTCTTCCGTCGCGTCGCTCAAAGGGGGTCCTGTCGCGCGGCGGGGATTCCCTCCGCCGCTGGTGCGTTGACGAGGAGGGCACGATATAAAGGCTTCCGGCCGAGGCGGGCCACGGCCGCCCTTTCGATGGGACGGGGGGGGTCGGACCGACCCCCTCGGGGACGACCCTCCCCGGCGACGTCGTCGGTCGCCGGACGATTTCGTTTGCCACGTCACACTAATATGGCGACCGCTCGATGAATCGGCCCGTGGAGGAGGTCGGCCGCATCTTCGGGGACGTGGGACTCGGCCAGTTCCACGTCAGCCTGAGCCGCCCGGTCGAGCGGGGGGACTACCTGGCGGTCGACGACGAGATCCACGGGCACGTCCTCTGCCAGCTGGACGACCTCAAGCGCAAGAGCGACTTCGACCTCGAACGCGCCGGGGCGGCGGGGATCGACGACACGACCATCCACGAGAACCTCCTCGGGCTCGTCCGCATCGTCGGCTATCGGGACGAGCAGGGACTCGTGAAGTGTCCCACGATCCCGTTCCGACCGGGCGCACACGTTTTCCGGGCGGAGGAGCCGCTCATCGCCGAGGTGCTCGGCCTCAAGCACCGGGCGAACAGCGGGGCGTACGTCGGGCTGCTGCGGAACCACAACCTCCGCGTCGAGCTCGACATCAACCAGCTCGTCCAGCGGCACGTCAGCGTCCTCGCGAAGACCGGCGGCGGGAAGAGCTACCTCCTCGGCGTGCTGATCGAGGAGCTCCTCCGGCACAAGGTCACCTGCGTCATCATCGACCCGCACGGCGAGTACGGCTCGCTGCGCTTCCCGGCCGAGAAGAACGGGGGGCACGCCCGGTTCGGCGTCGAGTCGCAGGGGTTCGCGCGCCAGGTCCAGGAGTACTCGCCGGACGCGTCGCTGAACCCGAGCGCAAAGCCCCTGACGTTCTCGCTGCGCCACCTCGACCCGCGGGACCTCCTCGTCTTCATGGGGCTCACGAACGTGAAGACGTTCCTCGCCCCGCTGAAGCTCCTGGTCGAACGCGTGAGCTCCGCGAACCCCGACTACACCGTCCACGACCTCGTCCGCGCGGCCGAGGGCGGCGAGGGGGCGATCGCGGAGACGCTTCACGAGCGACTCGAGTACGTCGAGCAGACGAAGCTCCTCGGCCCCGTGGGCACGAGCCTCAACGACCTCGTGAAACGGGGCGAGGCGACCCTCATCAACCTTCGGGGGGTCGCCCCGGACGTTCAGGAGCTCGTGGTCGCGCGCATCGCCGGGACCCTCTTCGAGAACCGGAAGAAGGACAAGATCCCCCCGCTGTTCCTGGTCGTCGAGGAAGCGCACAACTTC
>JASHYY010000040.1 GCA_030042815.1 Thermoplasmata archaeon
AGGCTCCCGATCTCCTGCGTCGGGAACAGCTCGCGCGTCACGACCGGCCTCCGTCGCCGAGCGCCTGGCGGACCGCGGGGAGGACGTGGAGCTTGCGCGTCGCGGGCTCCCAGGGCAGGAGGTCGAGCGGTGCCCCCGGGGCGAGCCAGACGGTCGAGGGCCGCCGGCGGTCGTAGGCGGTCCGGACGACCCGGGCGACCTCCGCCGGGTCCTCGCCGAGGGTGGTGCGCGGGTCGACGACGCCGAGGCCGAGCCCGGTCCGCTCCGGGGCCGGCGGCAGCCGCTCGACGTCGGTGTCCGCGAGGTCGATCCCGACCGCGCCGACCGGCAATCGGTCGAGGACCGGGAACGCCGGGATCGCGTCGGCGCCGTACGTCCAGACGATCGACGTCGCGCCCTGGAGCGCGCCCTTGACCGCCTCGTACCCCGCGGCGACCGCGGCGGCGCGGGGCCCCTCGGGCGGGCGGACGACGAGCAGCGGCTCGGAGAAGACGAACGTGCGGAAGCCGGCGCCGCGCAGCTCGCGGACCTCCTCCGCGAGGATCCGGCCGAGCCGGTGGACCACCGCCTCGTCCGTCTCCCCCGAGCGGTTGTCGAGGACGCCGGCGAACGTGTACGGCCCCGGCAGGACGATCCGCCCGCGGTCCGGCTCGGCGAGGAGCGACGGGGGGAGGCGCGCGGCGAGCGCCCCCGGCGTGCGGCCCGGCGGGGCGAGGAGGATCGGCTGCCGGAAGAACGTGTTCGTCTCGAGCCACCGGGTGAGCGGTCCGACCGAGAACCCCTCCCACGTCTCCGCGAACGGCCGGAAGAGGTCGGGCCAGCGCAGGTAGCCTCCCGTCACCGAGTCGAACCCGAGCCGGCGCTCGAGCGCGACGACCTCCCGCTCGGCCGCCTGGAACAGCTCCTCGACCGCCTCGGGCGTCGTGCGCCCGCGGTCGAGGTCGCGGGTCGCGCTGACGAGCGGCTCCGGCCGGGGGAACGGGCCGGCGAGCCCGGTGCGGACGATCATCGGCGCCGCACCCGGGGTCCGACCTTTAAGCCTGCCGACGGGCCGGGGGCCTGCGACCGCCGAAACGCCGTTGCGTCGGGGACAACCCGGACCGGCCGGGTCCCTCACTCCGCGAGGTTCGCGCGGACGATCCGCTCGAAGTCGGAGGGCTTCGGCGGCCAGCCGTCCGTCATGTACCGGACGAACGCGTCGCGGTCGGGCTGGAGGAGCGCCTCGTTGGTCGCCCGCTCGAACCCGAGCGTCGAGACGTACCGGTCGGGGAGGGCGTGGCGCGGCCCGTAGTGGGCGGGGTAGACCTCGGTCTCGGGCGGGAGGCGGAGGAGCTTGTCCTGGAGGCTCTCCCACAGGCGGTCGGGCGACCCGTCCCCGAGGTCGGTCCGTCCGCAGCTGCCGAGGAGCAGCGTGTCGCCCGTGAAGAGTCGGTCGCGCACGCGCAGCGAGAGGTGGTCCCGGGTGTGGCCGGGGGTCTCGAGGACGCGGACCTCCTCGGCCCCGAACGCGACCGCCTCGCCGTCCGCGAGGGACCGGTGGGGGTATTCGGCCGGCGAGCGCCGGCCGAGGTAGATCGGGGCGTCGGTGGCGGCGTGGAGCCGCGCGTGCCCCGCGAGATGGTCGGCGTGGGTGTGGGTCTCGAGGATCGCGCCGAGGCGCCAGCCTCCCTCCGCGAGCAGGGCGCGGTACGGCGCGTCGTCCCGCCCGGGGTCGACGATGACCGCGACCCGCGCGTCGAGGTCGCCGACGAAGTAGGAAAGGCACCCCTCGGGCCGGGGCAGCTGGCGCAGGTAGAGCCGGTCGGACGGCGAGTCGACCGGATAGCGGGGGACGGTCGGGTCGGCGAGGCGGGAGTACTCGTCGAGGCCCCCTTCGAGCGCGGCGGCCCGGTCGAACCCGTGGGTCTCGAGGAACTCGACCGCGGCCCGGGCGCGGTACCCGAGGTGGTCGTACACGACGATCGGGCGGTCGCGGGGGAACCCCGCCGCCTCCGCCGCGAGCCGTTCGAGCGGCACGTGCCGGTCGCCGGGAAGGTGCGCGACCGCCCGCTCGGCCGCCGGCCGCACGTCCACGAGGAACGGCGGGCTCGCGGAGGCGAGGAGGGCCGCGAGGTCCCGGGGGGCGAGGAGGGCGACCGCACCGGGGCGGGGCGGACGGACGAACGGGTGCGGGAGCGCGCCGGTCGCGGGCATCGTCGGACCGTTCCGAGGCCGCCCGCCCCTATTTAGCTCCGGCTTCCGGCGCCGGTCCGGGACGTGCGTGGGAGCGGTGCCGCCCACCGACAATTGCCGAACCCCGGGAACGTCTCCGGCAAAGCGTTAATAAACCGCTCCCCGGTCGACGCGGCGCGCATGGCGGACGGGTCGGTCGCCTCGGAGCCCGCGGACCGCGGCGGGCGACGCCGGGCCCGCGCCGCGGACGCCGCGGCCGAGCGGAGCGAGGAGGAGACGGACGCGCTCGGCCGCCGCTCGGTCGAGCTCTCCGCGCTCTACCAGGGGAAGATCGAGACCGTACCGAAGGTGCCGGTCCGCTCGCTCGCCGACTTCGCGCTCTGGTACACCCCGGGCGTCGCCGAGGTCTCGCGGGCGATCCACGCCGACCCGGACCAGTCGTTCGTCCTGACCGGCCGGTGGAACACGGTCGCGATCGTGACGGACGGCTCGCGGGTCCTCGGCCTCGGCGACATCGGGCCGCGCGCCGCGCTCCCCGTGATGGAGGGGAAGGCGCTCCTGTTCAAGTTCTTGGGCGGGGTCGACGCGATCCCCGTTCCGATCCGGGTCGGCTCGCCCGACCAGTTCATCGCGACCGTCGAGGCGATGGCGCCCGCGTTCGGCGGGATCAACCTCGAAGACATCGCCTCGCCGAAGTGCTTCGGCATCCTCGAGGAGCTCCAGCAGCGCCTCGAGATCCCCGTCTGGCACGACGACCAGCTCGGGACCGCGGCCGCGACCGTCGCGGGCCTCCTGAACGCCCTCGAGCTCACGCACCGCTCGGTCGAATCCGTCCGCACGGTCCTCCTCGGCGCCGGCGCGGCGAACCTCGTCACCGCCCGCCTCCTCCTCGAACTCGGCCACGACCCGCACCGCCTGACGCTGGTCGACCAGCAGGGGATCCTCCACGCCGAGCGCGACGACGTCGACGAGCTGATGCTGCGCAACCCGTGGAAGTACCGCCTCGCGCTCCGGACGAACGGCGGGGGGCGCACGGGCGACCTCGCCGCGGCCGTCGCGGGGGCGGACGTCCTCCTCGCCGCGTCGACCCCGCGGCCGGACACCGTGAAGCCGGCCCACGTGCGGTCGATGGCGCCGGCGCCGATCGTCTTCGCCCTCGCGAACCCGGTGCCGGAGGTCTGGCCGGACGTCGCGAAGGCCGCCGGCGCGGCGATCGTCGCGACCGGGCGCTCGGACTTCCCGAACCAGGTCAACAACTCCCTCGTCTTCCCCGCCGTCTTCCGCGGCGTCCTGGACGCGCGGGCCCGGTCGATCCCGGACGAGGTCGTCCTCGCCGCGGCGCGCGAGCTCGCCCGCGGCGCGACCCGCAAGGGGCTCACACCGCACCACCTGCTCCCGACGATGGAGGAACCCGAGGTCTTTCCCGAGGTCGCGGCGGCCGTCGGCGACACCGCGGTCCGGCTCGGGATCGCCCGCAAGAAGCTCTCCCACGAGGAGTTCCTCGAGCGGGCGCGCGCGATGATGGGACGGTCGACGCGCCTCGTGCGCGCGCTCGCCCGGGCCCGCGTCAACCCGCCGATGCCCCGGCCGAGCGGCCGGAAGAGGAAGAACCGATGACCGCGAGCAACGAACCCGCTGCCCACCCGAGCGCGTCCGCGAGCCCCGAGGCGCCGACGCTGCCGATCCACCTGCGCCCCGCGCGCGAGGCCGACATCGCCGCCCTCGTCCCGCTCCTCCTGCGGCTGAAGCGACTCAACGAGGAGTTCGACCCGCTGCTCAAGGTCCGGGACGACGCGGACGCCCAGGCGCGCACCCTGCTCACCGCGAACCTCGCCGACGCGAAGTACGTCGTCCTCGCCGCCGAGGGGGTCGGGGCGGACAAGGACAAGGTCGTCGGGTTCGTGCGCGCCGTCGTCCGCGAGCGGCCGTTCTACGTGCCGGAGCAGGAGGGCGTGATCCTCGACATCTACCTCCTGCCGCTCTACCGGCGCCACCGC
>JASHYY010000041.1 GCA_030042815.1 Thermoplasmata archaeon
ACCGGAACGTCCGTGCGGACCAGTTCGGCAAGGTCGTCGGTCGGGAGGATCAGGGCGAGGGACGGGATCGGAGCGGCGGCCGGGAGCGCGTGGGAGCGCCGCAGTCCCTCGAGGCCTCCGAGGACGGAGCGCCAGCGGTCCCAGGCGGCCGCGAGCTCGTCGTGCCGGAGCGCCGGCTCTGGACCCGGCAGGGTCGCCTCGTAGAGGCTCGTCCGCGCGCCGAACCGTCGGCCGATCGCCTCCGCAAAGTACGGGGCGATCGGCGCGAGCAGCGCCGCGCTCGTCCGCAATACGTAGCTCAGGGTTCGGAGCACCGACCGCTGGCCCACCGGGGCCGCGGCCCGGTCGAGCCGGGGCCGAGTCCAGCGCAGGTACTCGACGAGGTCCGTCTCCAGGAACCGGAAGAGCCGCCGGTGGGCTCCCGCCGGATCGTAGCGGTCGTAGGCGGCGAGCGCGTGGGCACGCGTCCTCTCCCATCGAGCGAGGAGCGCCCGGTCCTCGGACTCGAGTTCTCCGAGGAACCCGACGATCGGCTGCGCGAACGAGGCGATCATCACGCCGTCGCAACGGCCCCGGACTCGCTCCGCGAGGGACCAGAGGCGCCCGAGCCGGTCTCTTTCCTGCCGGCACCGGTCGGTGAAGCTGACGGTGCTCCCGTCCGGACGCTCCGTCCGGACCAGTGCCGAGCGCACGGCGTCGGTGCCGTTCGCTTCCGCGAGCGCTCGCAGGTCGACCTCGGGGATCGTCGGGAGGACGGTGACGCCGACGCTCGGGACCGTCCCGAGGACCCCGGCCATCCCGGCCAGCTGGTGCACGAACGCGGGAACCCGACGACGTTCGGGCAGGTACACCCGGGCGGAGTCGTCCGGCACAAACGGGTCGGAGCGGGCCCAGGCCGCAAGAGTGCCGGCCATCGCCGGAAGGAGCCGGCGCCGGACCGGATACTTCTTCCCCCCGCAGGCACAGGACGGCGAGCCATCGAGCGCGTCCAGTCGCTCGCATCGGGAACATTCGAGCAGCGCGATCGCCGACGGGTCCCGCGACGTACCGGAAGCGCTGATCGGCCACGGCGCCACTTCAACCTGGAGGAGCGCGGGCGCGCCCGGCAGCAGACGCCGATAGAGCTCAATTTGCTCGGGCGGAAGGCGACCGGGTTCGAGGCACCACGCGTGGCCGGGCATCCACAGCACCGGGGTGCCGCAGAGGACACAGTGGGGAACCCCTCGGCGGACCTTGAGGGTGGCAAAGACCGAGGCACTCTCCGTGAGGTCGCGCAGAATGAATTCGTTCGCGGTCGCGAGGTCGAGCCCGGCGTACTTGTGCACCAGCGTTACGTCGAGTTCTCCGCGCGGCGTGATGAGCGGCCATCCCGAGACCCCATGGCTTTCCGCGATCGCGGCGTCGGTCGCGCCGTGGCCCGGGACCAACGGGACGATCCCTGTGCCACTGTCGGTGACGTCGGTGGCCGCGACCACCGTTCCGGCCGGGGCGGTCAGTCCGCCCCCGGTCGGGAACTCGTGACGCAGCGGGAACGTGTAGCCGCGCCCTGCGAACTCTCTCCCCGGCCGCTCCTTCAGGACTTCGAACGTGGCGTCGGGGAGCCAGGTGCGGAACCGCTCGAGCGACGAGCGGGACGTCAGAACGACCTCCTCCGACTCCCTCCGACGGTACCGGGCGACGACGTAGGGTACGTCCGGGTGCACGAGGAGGGCGGTCGTGCCGAGGAGCCGCCACGGGGCATCGACCCAGACGAGCGCCCGCAGACTGTTCCCGTCGGGGCCCGGGAGTTCGAAACGGACGAGGACGGTGTCTCCCTCCTCCTCCTGGTAGACGATCCGCTCCGGGCTGCGGGGGGCCGCGCATCGGGGGCAAAATCGCAGGGGCAGGTCGCGCGATACGACGACCCCGGCCCGGGCGAGCCGACCGACGATCGCCTCGACCGAGTCGTGTCGGGGATCGGAGTCCCACGCGGGGGGGCCGGCGCCGCCCACCCAAACGGCGAGGGTCCGAAGGACGGGACCGACGGTCGTCTCGGCGACCTCGGGAGCCGCTCCCTCCCACCGCAAGGTCCCCGAGGCGCGCCGTCCGATCAGGGCGAGGTACCGGGCGTCGGCGTCCGCGGCGACGGCTCGCTGGGCGACGAGCTCGACCGAGTCTCCGGGCGTGAACGTCCCCTCGAACTGACGGACGACGGGACCGTCGGGGGGCCCGAGAACGCCGCCCGGCGCGGGGATCCGCCGGGCCCGCCAGAATCCCTCGACCTCGCGTTCGATCGCGTGAGGGTCGTAACCGGAAGAAGTCGCCATCGCCCCGACGCTCGTTCGGTCGTCCGACCGAACGAGGGCGGCCGGCGGGAATAAACCCTCGCCTCGCTCCGCCGAGTCGGCCACTGGACCGGGGCAACTCTTATCCGACCGGTACCCTCCCCGAACCCCCGAGGAAACGACCGATGGCGTGGACGACGCAGGAGGTCCGCGAGCTCAAGGAAGGTCGGTACATGCTGATCGACGAGGAACCGTGTCGGATCCTCAGCATCCAGACCTCGAAACCCGGGAAGCACGGAGAGGCGAAGGCTCGGATCGACGCGGTCGGCCTGTTCGATGGCGCGAAGCGCAGCGTCGTCTTCCCGGTGAAGCACAAGGTCCAGGTACCGATGATCGGAAAGCGGCAGGCCCAGATTCTGTCGCTTACCGACACCGAGGTCCAGTTGATGGACCTCGAAAACTACGAGACGTTCAGTCTGCCGCTCGAAGCGGAGTTGAAGGGCACCCTCTCGCCCGGGACCGAGGTCCAGTACCTCGACGCGATGGGCAAGCGCCGCATCTCCCGTACGTAGCGGCGCGTCGTTTCCCCCGGCGCGACGGCCGTGTTCCCGCGCTTCATTAATAAGGGGGACCGGGCATGAAACGGGTATCCTCGGGGGCCCTTCGTAGCTGACGGGCTCCCGGGCGTGGGGAGGGGGACGTACGACCGGTCCAGGCAGCGTGGGAGGGCTGCCGTCCTCCCGTTTGACCCGGATCCT
>JASHYY010000042.1 GCA_030042815.1 Thermoplasmata archaeon
GGAACCCGGTACCGTCCCGTCCACAAGATCGCGGAGGCGTCCCAGGCCGGCGCCGGCCCGACGGTCATCAGCGGTCTCTCGGTCGGCCTCGAGTCGGCATGGCTCCCGGGCCTCGTCATCGTCACGGGGACGCTCGTCGCCTACGCGGCCGCGGGCTGGTACTACGGTTTCTCGACGAGCCACAGCCCCGACAGCTACCTCGGACTCTACGGGATCGGCCTCGCCGCCGCGAGCATGCTCTCGGTCACCGGGATGATCATCTCGATCGACGCGTTCGGTCCGATCACCGACAACGCGGGCGGGATCGCGGAGATGGCGAAGCTGCCCGAGCAGGCGCGGGCGATCACGGACCCGCTGGACGCCGTCGGGAACACGACCAAGGCGATCACGAAGGGGTACGCGATCGGCTCGGCCGTCCTCGCCGCGCTCGCCCTGTTCGCGGCCTACACGTTCGCCGCCGCCGACCAGTGGGGGAAGTCGTGGGGCTCGTTCACCGGACTCCTCACCCTCTCCCAGCCCCTCGTCGTCGCGGGCCTGGTCATCGGCGCGATCCTGCCGTTCTTCTTCACGTCGTTCCTGATGAACGCCGTCGGGATCGCCGCGGAAAAGATGGTCTTCGAGATCCGCCGGCAGTTCCACGAGATCGCCGGCATCCTCGAGGGGAAGGCGAAGCCGGACTACGGACGGTGCGTCGACATCGTCACGCTGACGGCGCTCCAGCAACTCGCCGTACCCGCGATCATCGCCGTGGCGACGCCCCTCGCGGTCGGGTTCGTCCTCGGCCCGGTCGCGCTCGCGGGCCTGCTCCTCGGGACGATCATCTCGGGATTCCCGCTCGCCCTGACGATGACCACCGGCGGCGCGGCGTGGGACAACGGCAAGAAGTACATCGAGAGCGGCCACTTCGGCGGCAAGCGGTCGGACGCGCACAAGGCGGCGATCGTCGGCGACACCGTGGGGGACGCGACCAAGGACACGGCCGGCCCCGCGATCAACCCGCTCATCAAGGTCGTGAACACGATCTCGATCCTGTTCATCGCGCTCATCGTGGCGCACTCGGTGATCGGGATCTAGCGCGTCAACCTCGGCGGACCCGCGGCCCGCACTTCGGGTCGAACCCGGGGGCCAGCTCCCTCGAGGGAGAAGTGGCTCCTGCGCCCCCGGACGGGGCCTAGGCGTAGTGGCTCAGGCTCGTCCGCTCCTTCTTCGCGGCTTCCCGCTGCTCGCCGCGCTCCTCGCGCCGTCGCTCGCGCTCGCACTCCTCTTCGGTCACCCACCGGAACTCGATGTCCTCGGGGTGGTCGTGCGCGATGAACGCGCCGGCCTCGAAGGCGCTCGAGAGGATCTCCTCGAAGTTGTCCGCTTCGGTCCCCTCGAGACGGCCGGCGGTCCGCCAATACCAGTCGGGTGCCTTTCCGGCGGCCTGGAGGTACTCGGTGACGAGGTCGTAGATGGAGGTACGGTCGTCGGACAGCCGCACGTGCAAATGGCGGTCCCGGTCGCTCGCGCCGGCCGGCGGGTTGTCGGTCATCGTCCCGCGATGGTCGTCCTCGCTATAACGCCCCGGCACCGCGGGGTCCCCGGCAACCCTTCAAGAGCGCCGACGTTCTGGGGTCGTACGCCGTGATACCGGAACCGACCGGAGCCAGTTCGGGAGGATCGGGCTCGAACGCGCAGCGCAACGTGCGCTACGCCTACCTCGTGGGGCGCCTGCGCAACCGCCAGATGACGATGGAGGAGGCGACCGAGCTGTTCGGACTGATGGAGGGGATGCTCCGGCAGGCCGAGGCCGCCCGGTCGGCGCTCGTGCGGGCCGCGGCCGCGCCGGCCGCCCCGATGGCCGAGACCCCCCGCCCGAAGGCGGCGCCCGCGCCGTCCGGCGGGGACGACTTCTTCCTGCTCGGGATCCTCGCGATGGGCGCGGGGGCGGGCCTGCTCGCCGCGATGTCGCGGCGCCTCGCCGAAGGACCGGTCGCCGCACCGGACACGAAGCCTAAGTCCCCGTAGGGAGCGCGAATGGCGGCCGACCGGTTCGTTTTCGCCCACCTCGCGGACGCGCACGTCGGCGCCTGGCCCCGAGACCCGGCCGTGCGCGCGGCGCTGCGGGAGAGCCTGCTCCGCGCGCTCGCGGTCGTCGAGGAGCGGGGCGCCGAGTTCCTTCTGATCTCGGGCGACCTCTTCCACACGCCGGTCCCCGACCCCGCGGAGGTCGCGCCGGTCGCGGCCGCCCTCCGACGCCTGATCGACCGGGGACGCCGGATCTACGTCATCTACGGCTCGCACGATTACGTCGCGCATCGCACGAGCTGGCTCGACGTGCTCGCCGAGACCGGCGTCTTCCTGAAGGTCGCGCCCGAGGCCGTCCGGACCGAAGGGACACGGTGGACGTTGCCGTTCCTCGTGGACGAGCCCACCGGCGCGCGGGTCGCGGGGATCTCGGGTCGTTCCCACGGGCTCGACCGGGAGTACTTCCGTGCGGTCGACTCCGAGGCGTTCCGCGCCGGGACGGGCTTCAAGGTCTTCCAGTTCCACGCCGCGGTCGAGGACTACCTCCCGCCGAACCTGCGCGAGCACATCCGCGGGATCCGGGTCGACGACCTCCCCGCCGGGTGCGACTACTACGCCGGGGGACACATCCACTGCACGTACGAGGGGACCGGTCCCGGGGGGGGCCTCCTCGTGAACCCCGGTGCCGTCTTCGGTACGAGCCGGACCGACCTCGAGAACGGGCAGGCGGGACGGACGCACCAGGGGGTCGTTCTCGTCACGGTGGAAGGGGGTCGGCCGCGCGCGGAGTTCGTCGACACCGCGCCCCGAGACGCCGTGCGCCTCGTCGACGTCGACGTCACCGGGAAGTCCGTGGACGAAGCCCGGACCGAGCTCGAGGACCGTCTGACCCGGGAGGCCGGACCGGGGACGCTCGTCTTCCCCCGGGTCCACGGAGAGCTGACCGACGGCAGCCTCGCGAGCCTCGCCCTGACCGAGGTCGGGCGAACGGTCGGGAAGGAGGTCGGGGCGATCCACTGGGACGTACGCGACCTCGTGTCGGCGCCCGCCGAGGGTGCCCCGTCCGCCTCGGAGAGCGACATCGAGGGCGAGGAGCTCGCCGCGTTGCTCGGGGCGACCCGGCCCGAGGCGCCGTGGCTGGCCGGGGACGACGGGGAGCGACGGGTGCGGGAGCTCCTGCGCGAGCTCGGTCTGCCCAAGGGCGAGGGCGAATCGCGCCAGGACTACTCGAACGCCCGAATCTCGGCCGCCCGCCGGCTGCTCGGGGTCCGCGACGACGCGCTCGCCTAGCGGGGGTCGGACGCCGGTGCAACTGCGACGACTGCGCGTGCGGAACATCCGCAGCTACGAGACCGGCGAGGTCGTCTTCGCGCCCGGTACGACGCTCGTCTCCGGCGACGTCGGGTCGGGGAAGACGAGCCTCCTCTACGCGGTCGAGATGGCCCTCTTCGGGGTCGCGGAGGTCGACGCGGCGTACCTCGTTCGGCACACCGCCAGCCACGCCGAGGTCGAGGTCGAGTTCGCCGACTCCGACCATCGCTACGTGGTCTCCCGCCGGTTCCGTCGGGTCCAGCGCAAGGGGAAGCAGTCGTTCGAGCCCGAGCGGATCGGTTTCTCGGTGGACGGAGCCCAAACGACCTACTCGGCGACCGAGCTCCGCCAGCGCGTCATCGAGCTCCTCGGATTCCCGGACAACCCGAACCCACAGGCCCACTCCGACCTCTGGCGCTGGGCGGTCTATGTCCCCCAGGAGCGGATGCGCGACATCCTCGGCGCCCGGCCGCAGGACCGCC
>JASHYY010000043.1 GCA_030042815.1 Thermoplasmata archaeon
TCGACCCAAATTCCGACCTCTTAAATACCGGGGTCCGTTAGGAATCGCCCGTGCGGGTTTTCGGCGACCCGACGACCGCGCGGACGCCCCGGAGCCCCGAGAACGGGGTGCGATTTCTCGACCTGTCCGGACGTCCCCGCGCCCGCACGGAGTGAAACGAAACGATGAGCGAAGCGACCGTGCCCGCGCCCTCGACCGCGACCGTCGTGACCCCCAGTCCGACCGTCTTCGCCCGGAAGTCGAGCGGCCTCGTCAAGGAGCTCGGGGCGTTCGAGTCGTTCTCCATCAACCTGATTTCGCTCGGACCCGGGCCGGCGTACGGCCTGTTCTTCACGATCCTGCTCTTCGTCACCGGCGCGAACCTGATGGACGCCACCTTGATCGCGGCGCTCATCGCGGTCCCGATCGTCATCACGTACACCCTCCTCGCGGTCGAGATGCCCCGGTCCGGCGGGGAGTACGTCTACTCGTCGAGGCTGCTCCATCCGTACTTCGGGTTCGTGGCCGGCGCCGCCCGGATGATGAACGTCATCATCTACGCCGCGGTGCTTTCCTACTGGTTCGTCACGCTCTCGGTCGGACCGGGATTCGGCGCCTGGGGCTACATCACGAGCAACCCGACGTTCATCAACTGGGGCAACTGGCTCAGCCTCGGCCTTCCGACGCTCAACACCGGCTACGTCGTGCTCATCGGCGAACTGCTCACGATCGTCGCCATGATCCTCTACATCGTGCCCAAGCCGCGCCCGGCGTTCCGCATCTTCTCCTCGCTCCTCCTGCTCGAGCTGCTGGGCCTCGTGGTCTCGGTCGTTCTCCTCGCGGACATGGGCCACACGAACTTCGTCAACACCGTCAACCAGTTCATGGTCAATCAGGGCGCCCCGGCGGGCGCGTACCAGTATCTCGCGAGCTACGGCTCGACCAACTTCGGAGCGTACGGGTCCTCCTGGACGAACACACTCGAGTTCGTCCCGCTGATCTTCGCATTCTACTTCATGTTCTCGACGGCCCCGAGCTACATCGCCGGAGAGTTCCGCCGCAGCTCGCGCACGATCCGGCTCGGCATGTCGATCTCGTTCCTCCTTGCGGTCCTCTTCTCCGTCCTGCTCGTCTTCGAGTTCGAGCAGGTCGTCGGCATGAACTTCCTCAACGGTACGGCGTCCCAGCTCTACACCGGCGCGTACACGGGCAACCCCAGCTTCTATCTTCCGTTCGCCGCGGGGCTCACGAGCTTTCCGATGATGGCCGCCCACGGGAACAACATCCTCATCGGGATCATCTTCCTCGGCTCCGTGACCTGGTACGCCCTCTGGATCATCCTCGGGCTCTACATCTTCTCCCGGTACGCTCTCTCGTTCTCGCTCGACCGTTTGTTCCCCCGCCTGATGAGCACGACCACTCGTTCGACCCACTCGCCGATCGTCGGCATCGTCACGATCTCGGTCCTCGGACTCATCCTGCTCCCGGTGATGGCCTACAACTACACGGCCCTCTACACACCGTTCGTGTTCCTCCTGTTCTTCCTGCCGATGATCACCGTCAGCCTGACGTCGCTCGCGCTCCTCCGGCTCGGGATGACCCAGCACAAGTCGCTCTACTCGGTCGCCGGCGGGGTGTCGTTCGCGATCACCGCCGTGGCCGCCTACTTCGTGACCACCCTGCCCCTGCTCGGTTCGGCGGCGGGGTTCACGGCCTCGAACATGGAGACCGGCTACATCGCGGTCGTCCTGATCCTGGTCGTTTCGGCGGTCTGGTACTTCGGGGCTCGCTGGTACCACCAGCGGAAGTCGGGGCTGGACATCTCCCTCGCGTTCAAGGAACTGCCGCCGGACTAGGCGGCGAGGGACCCCGACCGTGACGGAGCCGGCCGACCCGGCGCGCTCCCCGCGGTTCGCGCAGGTCGCCTCGTTCGCGCGACTGCCGCTGCGGCGCGACCTCGCGGGCGCCGGATCGGCGTTCGTGGGCATCCCCTGGGACGACGCGACGAGCTTCCGGAGCGGCGCGCGGGAGGGCCCCTCGGCGATCCGCCACCACTCCCGGCTCCTGCGCACGTACCACCTCTTTCAGAAGGTCTACCCGTTCCGGGTCCTCGAGACGATCGACTTCGGCGACATCGACCCGGTTCCCGGGTACCTCGACGAGACCTTCCGACGGGTGGAGGAGGGACTCGCCCCGCTCTTTCGGGCGAAGGTCGTCCCGTTCGTCGGCGGGGGCGACCACTCGGTCACGTTACCGGTCCTTCGGGCCCAGAAGGCCGCGACCGGCCGACCGGTCCGACTGCTCCACTTCGACGCCCACTACGACACCTGGGACCACTACTGGGGGGACAAGCGCTACACCCACGGCACCTGGGTCCGACGGGCCTACGAGGAGGGCCTCATCGAGCCGGGCCACGTCTTCCAGGTCGGGATCCGCAGCTCCCTCTACGCCGCGGAGGACGTCGAGAACAACGCCCGGTACGTCCAGCGAACCTACACGACCGAGGACCTCGACCGGGAGGGCCCGGATGCGGTGGCCGCATCGCTGGTCGAGGCGCTCCGGGGCGGTCCGACGTACGTCTCCGTCGACATCGATGTTCTCGACCCCGCGTTCGCGCCGGGAACGGGGACCCCCGAGCCCGGCGGGCTCAGCACGCGGGAGCTCTTCCGCCTCCTCCGTCCGCTGCACGCCCTCGACATCGTGGGGTTCGACGTCGTGGAGGTCGCGCCCCAGTACGACCACACCGGCCAGGTGACCGCGCTGGCGGCGGCGAACGTCCTCTACGAGGGATTGGCCGCCCTCGCCCGGCACCGGCAGACGGTCCGCTAGATCGGGGAACGGTCCCCCAGCGGTCCGAACGGTCCGGGGACTTCCTTCCCGGCCGCGGGGCTACCCCGTCACGAACATGTGATCGACCACCGACCGACCGTCCAGGTCGAGGATCAGCCCCTGCAGCGTCCCGCTGAAGTAGACGCTGCCGGGGTTGTAGACCGGTACTCCCCCGACGGTGTCCACGCCCATCGACTCGTGAATGTGCCCGTGCAGGCTGACGACCGGATGGGTCGACTCGATGAGCCCCCGCACCGAGGGCGAGCCGACGTGGGTCATCAGAAGCTGGCCGGCAACGGTCTTCGGCTTCAGGTTCGCGTCGAGCTCCGGTGCGAGGTCGAGCATCGTACCGGCGGGCGGCGCGTGGATGTCGAGGATCATCCGGTTCGACCGGCCGATCTGGCCCGAGGTCCGGTCGAGGAATCGCCGAAGGTCGCCCTCCTCGAGGTCGCGGGGGCAGTGCCACGGGGTCATGTTGGCGTAGCCGCAGCCGTAGACCTCGTACGGTCCCGCGGTGACCACCTGTCCCTCGGGCACGAGGAGGTTGGGCGGCGCCTCCTTCCTCAGGATCTCGAGGATCCCGTCCGTGTCGTCGTTCCCCACGTTCATGACGAGGGGGAGCTTCTTCGGCAGCAGACGCTCCTCGACGAGCTGGAGCCACGCCCGCACCCGCTCCTTGCCGATCTCGCGGCAGAACCGATCGAGCGCCTCGGGGTCCTTGCGCCGCTCTTCCCACTCGGCCGCCGTCGTGACGAACGAGTACCGTCCCTGGTCGGCGATCCTGCGCTCGACCTCG
>JASHYY010000044.1 GCA_030042815.1 Thermoplasmata archaeon
TCGCCTCGCCCGTCACGTTGAAGTCCAGCGTATACGGCATGAAGAACGTCGAGATCGTCCCGAACGGTAGGATTCCGATCGTCCCCTTCTGCTGCAGCGACACCGCCGTCGACGTCTCAGGAGGCAGGATCGTCGCGGCGTCTGCCTGGCCCGCGATGTACTCCTGGATCCCCTCCGTGTCCGTCGACTCGTACGTCACGGTCACCGAGCCCATGTAGCTCCCGACCGCCGGGTCACAGCCGCCCCCGACTCCCACGCAGCCCGCCGGCTGCAGGTAGGCCGGGTTCGCCTTCAGCGTGTAGCCGGTCGTCTGCCCGTCCGCCGCGAGGTAGTACGGGCCCGACCCGACCGCCTTGAACTGCACCCCCGGCTGCACCGCCGGGTGGTTGAACGCCAGCTGCTCGAACGCGTCCCACGCCGTCGGAGCCACCGTGTGCACGTAGCTCTGGAAGTTCGACTGCTGCGTGTTCGTCGCGCCGCCCGGCAGCAGGCACGGCCCGTCGCCGTTCGCCGCCTTCGTCCCGGCAAAGCCCGGAACTCCCGCGCCCTGCGCCGTGAACCAACCGCACGGCTCGATGCCCGAGCCCAGCGCGTCCGCGACCAGCTCCTCGAAGAACGGCCAGTCCTGGCCCTCTCCGAACGCGTTGAACGTGATGCACCCGTTCGCCGCCAGCGCCGACGCCGGACAGTAGTTCGAGTTGTTGATCAACATCGACCCCAGGATGTTCTGCGGGGTGTTGTTGAACGGATAGTGGATCGCGCTGTCCCAGGTCGGGTTTCCGATCGGCAGCAGCGACTGCGACACGATCCAGCCGTTCAGCACGCCCGCTCCCGGCAGGTCCGCGAAGCCCGTCGTCCGCGCGATCGTGAACATGACGTCCGACGGATAGACCGACCAGCTGACCCCCGTCGCGCCGTCGTAGAAGTGCGCGTTCGGGTCGATCGGGAACGTCCAGTATTGCGGCTCCCCGAGGGCGTTGTTCACGATCAGGGTCTGACCGTAGAGCGCCTGGCAGGAGACCGACGGGGTCGAGAGCACTCCGTCATTCGCGCCCGGAACGCAGGTGGATACCTCCGGGACAAAGTTCGACGTGCTCGACCCGTTGTAGGCGATCAGCGTCTGGTAGACGTTGATGATCGGCTCGTAGCTCACCGTGTCGTAGGCGACCGAGGGGTCTTCGCTCGTCTGCCCGGACGGGGCCACTTCGTAGACGACGAGCGAGCCTGGGTGAGGACTCGCCGAAGGATGAGAAGAAGCGCTTTGGGAAGAAGAGGTAGTCGCCGAGGAGGTCGCGGCCGATGCCGTACTCACGACCTTCGGAACGGACGACGCGCTCGGCGCCGCGGACGAAGCACCGCCCTTGCCCGCCGACGCCGACATCGCCGCGGCGTTCAGCGGAACGACCATGCTCAGAACTAGCAGCGCGATTACGGCAACGACCAAGACCCCGACACTCCACCAGTGGCGTGATGCTCTCATGTTGCTATTCCGTCCATCAGCTGGCCCGGCCAGCTTCCGCGAGGCGAGGGAGACCCCCCATATATATCTATCAGAGACGGCCATAGATGGCCAGACTCACCATAGAAATTTCCCGACTCCGTCGCCGGCCCTGGTCGTCCCACCGATGCTTCTTCGGTAGGCAAGGGTTTGCATGTTCCTAGGCTCGGGGAGAGATACTGCGGACGACGCGGAGGCGGGATTCGCGCAACGCGGCCGGCGACCGAGGTCGGTCGAGTCGTCTCCGTGCGACCTATCGAGGAGAAATCGGAGTCGCACCCCGATCGCGATGAGGTCCGATCGCGGGGGACCCGCGAACCGGTCGGCACGTTTGAATCTCTAAATACCCGACCCTTATCGGAAAGTCGGACCGCGTCCGGGACGCGGGCGGAGAATCCACCATGCGGATGTGGATCTACGTGGTGCGCCGACTGATTCTGCTCATTCCGATCATCATCGGAGTGATGACCATTACCTTCGTCCTCCTGAGCTCGCTCCCGGTCTACGACCAGCTCCTCGCGCACTACGGTCTGCCTCCGCGGCAGAGGTCCTGGTTGTATGACAACCCAATTCCCTGCGATTTACTGAACTCGAGCCAGTCGGGGACGTGCACCAACCCGTACTACGTGGCGCTTCTCGACAAGCTCGGACTCAACGAGCCTTTACCGGTGCAATGGGCTCAGTACATGTACCGGAGCCTCACGTTCCAGTGGGGGTCGGTCGACAACCATAGCACTGTGGGACAAAATATTCCGATCATCCAAGGCCAGACGGTGATCACGGCGCTGGCATGGTTCCTACCCTACACACTCGAGCTCGCGCTTTTCGCCCTTGCGATCATCCTGGCGATCGCGATCCCGCTCGGGAACCTTTCCGCGGTCAACCGGAACCGTCCGGTCGACCAGGCGGCTCGAGTGATGTCGTTCTCGGGCTACGCGATGCCGTCGTTCCTTTTGGCGTCGCTAATCCTTATGGCGTTCGTCCTCGTCTTAGGGCCGGCCACTTCGTATGTGGTACACGCTCCGTGGTGTCCGACGGGCGAGCCGACCTATAACGAGTTCTTTGGGTCCTGGCCCTTGCAGTCGTGCTTCTCCGGCGGAGTGTATCCGTCGTGGCTTACCCAGGGTTACGTGTCCCATCCGACGGGTTTCCCGACCGTGGACGCCGCGATCCACGGGGATTACTGGCTCGCGCTCGACACGATCTTCCGGATGGTCCTTCCCGCGCTGGTCATCGCGTTCATCTCGGTCGCCGGACTCCTTCGGTTTGTGCGCAACAGCATGCTGGAGGTCATGAACCTCGACTACATTCGCACGGCGCGCGCGAAGGGCGTCCCGGAGTCGACGGTCATCAAACGTCACGCGGGACGCAATTCCCTGAACGTCACCATCACCGTCCTCGGACTCACGTTCGCGTTTTTCATCAGCGGTTTCCCGGTCATCGAGTATGTGTTCGGACTCCACGGGGTGGGGTACATGTTGGCGCTGTCGGTCCAGCAGACCAACGCCCCGGTCGATTTCGGGGTCATCTTCGGCTCCGTCCTCTTGTTCACCTACATTGTCGTGATCGCGAACATCATCGTGGACGTGCTCTACGCGTATCTCGACCCTCGGGTCCGGTTGGGGTGAGCTTCGATGGCGGAAGGGAGTGCGACCGCGGAGTCGGTGGAAGCCGAGCTCCCGTCGGGACGCCCGGCGCCGCATCGGAGCCCTCGCATCGACCAATGGCGGCGGACGTGGTACTTCCTCCGGCGGAACACGCTGGCCCTCATCGGGATCGGGGTCATCGTCTGTCTCGTCGGCGTCGGGGTCTACGCGGCCACCCAATCGCAGATCCCCTGGAACCTATTGCCGGAATGCATCGGTTCGAACAACCAGGTGGTCACGTTCCATGAGACCGGGCTACCGAACGGGACCTCCTGGTCGGTCGACGTCTCGGGCACCACCGGCAGTTCGACGACCTCCAACATCAACTTCTCGCTCGCGTCCGGTCCCGCGTACCCGTTCACGGTAGGGAATATCACCGGCTACACGGCCTCGCCGGCGACCGGGTCGGTGGACGTCGCCGGCGTTCCGAAGACCGTCGATATCGCGTTCGCGGATCCCGCCTCGGCGTCAACCTCGGGAGGCGCGACCGGGTCGGCGCACCCGAGCTCGAGTGCGATCCTGGCTTGCAGCGTCTGCACCTACCCGATCGGTACCCCTTCCCCCGGACCGGGTTGTTACGCGACCCCGAAGAACAGCCCGTCGCTGATCGGCCCCACCGCGACCCTCTCGGGCCTAGGCCCGCTCCCGATGGGCGCCCTAACGCTCTCCCCGGACCAGTCGTACTTCTACAACATGTACAACGGCCTGCTGCGCGGGACCGACTACTCGCTGCTGATCTCGATCACGATCGTCGGGTTCGGGGCCCTCCTGGGTCTGCTCATCGGAGCGGTGGCGGGATTCTGGGGCGGGGTCGTCGACGAGGTGCTGATGCGTCTCGTCGACATCTTCCTGTCGATCCCCCAGATCCTGTTCGTCATCGTCGTCATCGCGGTGGTCATTACCGATTACGTGACGATCTTGGGTCTCTCGGGGCTCCAGTCCCGTGTCTTCTTGCTCATCACCGCGTTCATGGTCACCTGGTGGCCGTTCTACGCCCGCATTGTCCGCAGCCAGGTCCTGGTCGTCCGCGAACAGAAGTATGTCGAGGCGGCCCGCGCGAGCGGCGCTTCGAAATCGCGGATCGTGATGAAGCACGTGATCCCGAACAGCACCTACCCCGTGCTCATCCAGATGTCGCTCGACGTCGGCACGATCCCCCTCCTCCTCGGCTTCCTCGTCTTTCTGGGATTCCAGATCTGGCCGACCGTGTACTTCCCGGAGTGGGGGACGATCTCGGCGCTCGGGACGATCGATGTCATCCAGGGATTCCTGGGCTTGTGCATCACGACCAGCTGCACCATCCCCTGGTGGCAGCTGTTCTTCCCGGGCCTCGCGGTGTTCCTCTTCGCCATCAGCGTGAACTTCGTCTCCGACGGACTGCGCGACGCGCTCGACCCCCGCC
>JASHYY010000045.1 GCA_030042815.1 Thermoplasmata archaeon
TGATCATGATCGCCAGGATCACGGACGCGGTGAGGTAGTCCTTGCCGAGCGGAAGGCCCGAAAAGGGCCCGGTACCCCCTGTGAGGTGGGCCAGGCCGGGCTCGACCGTCGTCCCCATCCACGGCGAGAGCACCTCGAGGGCCCAGAACCCGTAGACGACCGACGGGATCGCCGCACCGAGGTCGATCAGGTAGGCGAGCGGAGTCCGCAGCCGCCGCGGCGCGACCTCCGACGCGAGGATCGCGACGCCGAGGGAGACGGGCACCGCGAGGAGCAGTGCGATCGCGCTCGTGAGCAACGTCCCGACCACGACCGGGACCACGCTGAAGGCCGGGCTCGTGAAGAACGAGAACCCGTACTGTCGGATCGACGGGTACGACTCCGTGACGAGCAGCCCCGCGAACGCCGCGACGACGAGCACGACGATGGCCGTGGCGAGCGTCGCCCCGGCCCGGAAGAGCCCGCCGAGCCTCCGCAGGAAGACCAGACGGCGCGCGGTACGCGCGGGCCCGAGCGACGCCACGGCGACCGGGATCCGGGGCTACCGGATCCTCCCTACGTGCACGCGGGGATCGCGGAGCCGTCGTACTCCATCGCGGAGATCGCGGCGAGGTCCTGCGCGACGATGTTGGCGGGCGGGTTCACGTAGTCGACCGCGTTCGAGTCGCCCTGTCCGGTCGTGAGGACGTACTTCAGCCACTGGACCAGCACCTCGGCATGGGCGAGCGAGGGCGTGTAGCCCTGCGACGTGTCCTGGAGCACGACGAAGTACGAGAGCGTTGCGAGGGGATAGTCGTACGAGCCCGGAGAGTTCACCCAGGTCACGTTGGCCCAGTTACCGGTCGCCGGAGGGATCGGCTGGCCCGACAAGTTGGCGATCGCCCCGTTGGTGGCGGCGAGCGTGGGCTGGACGTAGTGGCCGTCCTTGTTGAGCACGCCCGCCGTCGCGAGCTCGTTGTTGATCGCGTCGGGGAGGTCGACGTAGCCGATCGAGTACTGGGTGCTCGCCACCGCCTTCGCGAGGGCGGAGTTGCCGTGCTCGGCCAGCTCGTCCTGTCCCGTGGCCTTCGGCCACGGAGTGGGCAGGATGGTCGTGCCGACCGTCCGATTCCACGTGGTATTGTAGATCGACAGGAGGTTGGTCAGCACGTAGGTGGTCCCGGCCTGGTCCGATCGGTGGACCGAGACGATCGCGTCGTTCGGGAGGCCCGGGTTGTTCGTGGCGAGCGCGGACGAGTTCCAGTTCTGGATCGTTCCGAGATAGATCCCCGCGAGTTGGACCGGAGTGAGGTTGAGGACCCCGGCGTAGCCCGGAATATTGTAGACGATCGTGACCGGACCACCGGTGACGGGAAGCGTCAGGATCGGCCCCGGCATGGCCGCGACCTCCGACGCGTTCAGTGGCTCGTCGGTCGCCGCAAAGTCCACCTGCTTATCGGAGAGCGAGGTGATCCCGGCCCCCGCGCCGCTCGCCGTGTAGGAGATCGAGTTCGAGGAGTTGGTCGCGTAGGCGCCCGACCACACGCTCATGATCGCGTTGAGGAAGCTCGCCCCGGCGCCGAGCAGCTGGACCCCGGTCGAGCACGCCGTGCTCGTTCCCGAGCTCTTCGACGCGGGCTTCTCGAGACCGTACCAGTTGGTGCCGAACCCGACGGCGACCAAGATCACGATCACCACAATCACGGCGACGGCGGCCCAGACGCCCCGGCCGCTCTTGCGGCGTACGACCGGCGGCGCCGTCGGGGACGGCGTCGTCGGGGACGGCGCCGCCGAGGATGCGTCCCCGCTCATCGGGGCGCCTCCGCAGGGCGCGCGGTCGCGTTCGGCTCGGGAACGCTCGGGGATTGAGACCAGTCGTCCATCGTACGTCGTTCTCCTGCGGCCGCGCCGCTCACAGGATCAGGACGTCCCGCGCGACCGCGGGACGGTCCCCCCCTTCTCCGCGTCTCTTGCTCGGAGGTCCGAGTTCGGGGGTGCCCGGTGTCGGCGGGCCCTCGACGCGGGGTCGGAAGGTGGGTGGCGGGACCCTCGACGGGTCTCGCAGGCCTTTTCCTGGGGGCGCTGCCACGACCCCGCCCCGGGCTCCGCGGGATATAACGCCGGTCTCTCGGACCACTAGTCCAACGATTTATCTTGAGGTTCGTCCTAGGAGGTTCCCGATGCGTCGAGCGCCCAACGTACGGTTGCACTGGAGGGAACGTCGGGACCTGGTGTCACTCGTACAGTCCCCGACCTCGCCGCGCAAGATCCGGGTCCGCGCGGGAATCGTGCTCCGCGCCTCGGACGGCTCGACGAACCAAGAGATCGCATCGGAGCTCGGTACCGATGCCGGGACGGTCGGTCGCTGGCGGAGACGATTCCTCCTTCACGGCCTCGCCGGCATCCTCAAGGACGCCCCACGGCCCGGCCGGCCCCCCTCGATCCCGGACGCGAAGGTCGAGCAGATCGTTCGAGCGACCGTTGACCACCGCTCGCCGGGTGCCCTGCGGCTCTCGACTCGTGGGCTGGCGCGGGAGACGGGGGTCAGCAAGTCGACGGTGCAACGGATCTGGCGGGCCCGAGGGATCGGTCCCGGCCGTCGGACCGCGGGGAATGCTCCGCCCGCGACCGGCATGCGATTCCTCGAGAACGTCACGGACATGGTCGGGGTCTTCCTTGACCCGCCCGCTCGCGCGATCGCGTTCTCGACCGACGAGCGGGTGCGCGCGCCCACCATGGGCCGGTCGGCGGTGCCCGAACTGATGCAGCTCCGCCGCCGGAGCTCCGGCGCGGAGTTCCGAGCGTTCCTGCAGGTGATCGACCGGGAGACCCCCGCGGGCCTCGACGTCCA
>JASHYY010000001.1 GCA_030042815.1 Thermoplasmata archaeon
CCTCCGGGTTGGCCCTGTGGGACTTTGTTCCCGGAGTCGGCCGACGCCTACGCCTGTACCTGACCCCGAGCCACCGAACCGAGGAGTCGCTCGGCGCCCTATTGGACGAGCTCGAACGTCGGAGCGAGTACGACGGTCCGATCGCCAGCGTGGCCGACAACATCCCCGGCGTGGCTCGAGCCGTCCAGGAGACGGTCTTCCCCGCCCGGGGGTTCTTCGCGCTCGACCGCCTCGTCCTGCGGCTCACGGCGGACGTACCGATCCCGGAAGAGACGATCGCCGGCGGAACGGACGTTCGGCCCCTCGGCCCGGGAGACGAGGAGGAGCTCGTCAACCTGATGCGGGACGCCTACGACCAGTCCGCCGGCGAGGCCGCTTCGTGGCTCTTCTATCGGGACCCGCGGCAGGACGCCCGGGACGCCGTGAGGGACATCCTGGGCGGACACCAGGGGGAGTGGCTCGGCTGGGCGTCGTTCGGGGTCGACGTCGGCGGCGTTCTGCGAGCGGCGTCCCTGGTCACTCGGCTCGAGGTCCCGGTCCTGACGGAAGTCATGGTCGCTCCGAACCTCCGGCGGATCGGCCTCGCGTACTCGGTCGCCCTCGGCTCGGTCCGCACGTTGCGCGAGCGGGGGGAGGAGGAGGTCCGAACGGTCACGACCAGCCACGACCTGCGCGCGCTGCGACTCTGCCGCCGCCTCGGATTCGAACCGACCGACGCTCCGGCGGCCGGCCTCTGGGTAAGCCGTCCGGCCGTCGTTCCGCCCCCCGCACGCCACTGGTGACGCCGCCCCGCCGCGGAGCCGACGGGTTCAGCCGAGGGTGATGCGACCGTCCTTGAGGTCGAACTTCTCCCCGCAGTCGCCGCAGGCGACATAGCAGTGGACGTCCCCGGTGACCGGCTCCGCGAGACGACCGCCGCATTCGGGGCATCGGCCTTTCGGGGCCGGGGTCTCGCTCATCGCTCTCGGGAAGTCGGCCGCCCTCTTCGGAGTCAGCGACGCCGCCGCTAGGTCGAGACGGTCTTCGGAAGTTGACGCGGCGCGAAGGTGGGGATGCGAAGGAGATGGACTCCGGCGACGATCGCCCAGAGCAGCAGCGGGGCCACGATGAGTCGCTCCATCCCCCCGACATAGAGGGGACCGTACACCTTCGCCGCGAAGAGGCAGAGGGCGATGAACCCGACCAGACCCGAGAGGATCGTGTACGCGCGATATCCCGACCACCGCGTGTCCCGGAACATCGCGATCCCGAGGACCACGAGCGCCACGTTCCCGAAAAGGAACGCCACCAGGGCGGACGCCGTGTGAACCTGGAGGTTGACGTCCTCGGGCGAGAGCCCGACCCCGATCGCGCCGATCGCAGAGATCGCAAGGAGCGCGAGACCGATCGTGCTCGTCCGCCGCGGCGGGAAGCCGGTGCGGATCAGCACGCAGGCCAGAACGAGGATCACTCCCATCAGGACGATGGACGCGTTGAAGACGTCGTGCCCGGGAGAGCAGATGTACCGGCCTCCGAGAGAGAGGGCCACCTGGCCGCAGTGGACCGCGCCGAGGTCACTGATGTAGTTGTGGAGCAGGCTGTACTGCCCGTACGGCGGGCTGGTGTCCCAGAGCAGTTGGGTGATGATCATCCCCGCGACGAACTCGAGAGCTCCCACGATCAGGAGGATCGCCCCGTGGTGCACGGCTCGATGGACCCGGGGGCCATAGCGCTCGGCCACCGGGGCGGCCGATTCCGAAGGGCTCGGTTCTGCGGTCAATCTACCCGCGCGTTCCGTTCGTACGAGGCATCGCTGGTGCGCTTGAGCCGCGCCCCGTCACGGTCGCAGGCCGGTTGGGCGCTCGGCGGCACATCGATGACGTACCCGCCGCCGCACTTCGGGCACTCGTAGTACGGCATTCGATCTCCGCCGGTCGGTAGGGGTCCCCCCTATAAATTGCTCGACTTTTAGTCGAACGCGCGAAACGATATCCTTCGGAGAACTCCTCGCTTCTCGGGAGGCCGATGGCGCCGACGCGTCGCCGAGCTCGGGCGCACGAGGCTGCGGCGGCCCCTTCGACGGCGGCCGCGCGGTTTCGCGCGACCGACCGGTACCGGGCCGAACGTGAGTGGACGCGCTACGAGGGCACGCCGCAGCGGGAACTGTGGCGGACCCTCCGGGGTCGATTCCTCGCCCGTCACGCGGTCCCGTCGCGGTGGTCTCTCGACCTGGGCAGCGGGCCCGGTCGCTTCACCCGCACCATCGGAGCCCCTCCGTCGTGTCCGGTCGCGGTGGACGTCTCGCTCGAGATGCTCCGGGCCGCCCGCCGGCATTGGGTTGACGGGCCGCCCGGCCCCCGGCCTCAGGTGCTTCGGGCCGACGGGCTCGCGCCGCCGTTCCCGGACGCGGCGTTCGGTACCGTGGCGTTGCTCGGCAACACCCTCGGCTTCGCGGGGGCTTCGCACGACCGGTTGCTCGCGAACGCTCGAGGGCTGGTCGCGCCGGAGGGGCTTCTAATTCTCGAGATCGCCCCGGGGCCCGGCGAACGTTCCCGGTATCTCGCCCGGCTGCCGCCGACGAGCGTCGCTCGGCTGCTCCGTTCGCCCGTTCGCGCGGTCGTCCCCCGCGTCGAGCGAGAGGGGTACGACCGGATCCCGGAGCGCCGCTCGGACGCCGGTGAGTTCTACCGGGTCGGGCCCGGCGGCCTCGGGCGTTCGCTCGCCGACGCCGGCTGGGCCGTGGAGGAGTGCCTCGCGGTGAGCCCCGCGGTCGGACCCCTCGCGTCGGTGGTCGCGGCGGTCCGCACGGACGAGAAGGCGTGGGACCATCTGATCGAGCTCGAAGAAGCGCTCGGACGCCGACCGGAACATTGGGACGACGCGGCCGCCGTTCTGCTCGCGGCCCGGGCGCCTGTGGCCGCCCCCCTTCAAACCCTCACTATTAAGTAACGGTCGCCCCCCATCGTTGTGCTAGAGTCTCCATGCCGCAGGCTACGGCGGGCGCGCCTTCGCCTCCGGCTTCCCGAAGCGTCACGGTGCCCGGACCCGGACCGAAAGGGTCGACCAAGAAAGCGGCCCCGACGTCCCCGTCGCCGACGCCCGGAAGCCGGTCGGTCACGGTCCCTTCGCCCGAGGACTTCGAGCACGCGAAGAACGACGCGCTCCTTCAGCTGAAGATCGGCCGTTCGGCCCACCTTTATGCCATCTTCGTGTCGGCGGCGCTCGCCCTCGACGGGATCCTGCTGCTCCTGTTCTACCCTCGGTTGCCGACGCTCGGGGCGACCGAGACCGGGCTCTCGGCGTTCGCTCACTCGTTCTTCCTGCTCCTCCCCCTCCTCGCGGGGCTCGCGATCGCCGTGACGGGCCTCATCGTCAAGTGGGAGGCGTACCAGCTCTGGCCCTGGGAAGCCCACTTCTCGGTCACGGTCGCGGCCGTCGCCGCGAACGCTTTGATCGCCGTGACCTACTTCCTCCGGCTCTTCGGCGTGGGCCCGTTCGCCTCGCTCTCGCTCTTTCCCTGGTTCTACCCGGTCGAGCTCGCCGGGATCTCCCTCGCGCTGATCGGCATCGTTCTCACATGGACCGGCTGGTCGGGTCGCCAGTGGGCGAGCGCGCTCTGCGCCGTCCTCCCGGTCGCCACGGCCCTGTTCGTCTACTTCCCGGGCAACACCGCGAGCATATCGGCGGCGTTCTCGGTCAGCCTGTTCCTCTCCGCCATTCTCTACCAGACCTCGGGCTCGTTCCTCCACCTGATCTCCTCGGG
>JASHYY010000046.1 GCA_030042815.1 Thermoplasmata archaeon
AGCACGTCGTCCGTGAGGCCGGCGTCCCGCGCCTTCCGGTACGTCCCGTAGACGGACGGGAAGAGCGCGTAGGACAGCGCCTCGGCGGTGTCGGCCGCCGGGACGAGGGCCCGGACCGCCGCGAGCATCTTCTCGAACTCGGGGGCGAGGAGGTCCGCGGGCCGGCCCGTGATCGCCGGGGCGTTCGCGGTCACCCGCGCCGTGAGCTCGGGGTCGATCGGTCCGGGCGGCGTGCCGTAGAGGCCGCGGACGTACTCCTGGACCTCCTTCGTCACCTGGCGGTACCGGCCGCCGGTGAGGACGTTGATCACGGCCTGGATCCCGACGATCTGGCTCGTCGGGGTGACGAGCGGCGGGTAGCCGAGGTCGGCGCGCACGCGCGGGACCTCCGCGAGGACCTCCTTCAGCCGGTCGAGGGCGTCCTGCTCCTGGAGCTGGGAGAGGAGGTTCGAGAACATCCCGCCCGGGATCTGGTGCGTGAGGATCCCGGGGTCGGTCTGGAGCGAGCGCACGTTGAGGAGGGGCCGGTAGTGGTCGAGGACCCTCTGGAAGTAGTCGGAGAGCTCGGCGAGGGCGCCCAGGTCGAGCTTCGGGTCGTGCGCCGAGCCGCGCATCGCGCCGACCAGCGCCTCCGTGGCGGGCTGGCTCGTCCCGCCGGCGAAGGGGCTCAACGCGGTGTCGATCGCGACCGCGCCGGCGTCCACGACCGCAAGGCAGGTCATCGGTGACATCCCGCTCGACGAGTGGGTGTGGACGACCACCGGGAGCCCGACCTCCTTCACGAGGGCCCGAACGAGCGCGGCCCCCTCGCCCGGGGGCATGAAGCCGCCCATGTCCTTCACGCAGAGCTCGTCCGACCCCATCTCGGCGAGACGACGGCCGAGCGCGACGAACGACGGCAGCGTATGCACGGGGGACTGGGTGTAGCAGATCGTCCCCTGGGCCCGCGCGCCCGTGCGCTTCACCGCATCGATCGCGACCTCCATGTTCCGCGGGTCGTTGAGCGCATCGAAGACTCGGAAGATGTCGACGCCCTTCTTCGCGGCCTCCGCGACGAACTTCCGGACGACGTCGTCCGGATAGTGCCGGTAGCCGACGAGGTTCTGCCCCCGCAGGAGCATCTGGAGGGGCGTCCGGGGCATGGCCCGCTTGAGCGAGGTGAGGCGCTCCCAAGGGTCCTCGTGGAGGAACCGCAGGCAGACGTCGAAGGTCGCCCCGCCCCACATCTCGATCGAGCGGTAGCCGATCGCGTCCAGGCGCTCGGCGGCCGGCAGCATGTCGCGCGTGCGCATCCGCGTCGCGATGAGCGATTGGTGACCGTCGCGCAGCACCGTCTCGGTGATCCCGACCATGGTCCCTGCCCCGGTCAGAGCGGGAGGTTCCCGTGCTTGCGTCCGGGTCGTTCGTCGCGCTTGGTCGCGAACATGGCGAGCCCCGCGACCAGGCGGGCCCGCGTCTCGGCCGGGTCGATGACGTCGTCGATGTACCCTCGCTCGGCGGCCAGGTAGGGGTTCAGGAACTCGCGACGGTATTCGTCGGTGAGGCGCGCGCGGAGCGCGTCCCGCTCGGTGAGGGTCGTCGCCGCTTCGAGGTCGCGCCGGAAGAGGATGTTCACGGCCCCGTCCGCGCCCATCACGGTGATCTCCGCGGTCGGCCAGGCGAGGTTGAGGTCGCCTCCGAGGTGCTTCGAGCACATGACGTCGTAGGCCCCGCCGTACGCCTTCCGCAGGATCACCGTCAGCATCGGCACGGTCGCCTCCGCGTAGGCGTAGAGGAGCTTTGCCCCGTGACGGATGATCCCCCCGTGCTCCTGGGCGGTCCCGGGGAGGAACCCCGGCACGTCGACCAGCGTGAGGAGCGGCAGGTTGAACGCGTCACAGAACCGGACGAACCGGGCCCCCTTCGTCGAGGCGTTGATGTCGAGGGTCCCGGCGAGGGACGCCGGGTTGTTCGCGACGACCCCGACCGGCCGGCCGGCGAGGCGGGCGAAGCCGACCACGAGGTTGGTCGCCCACTCCCGCTGGACCTCGAGGAACGACTCCGGGTCGAGCACCCGGTCGATCACCTGGTGCACGTCGTACGGCGTGTTCGGGTCCTCGGGGACGAGGCGCGCGAGCTCCGCGGCGGCCGTGTCGCTCGGCGCGGCCGCCGGGTGGACCGGCGGCTCCTCGAGGTTGTTGAGCGGAAGGTACGAGAGGAGGCGACGGGCGAGCGCGATCGCCTCCCGGTCGTTCGCGGCACTGAAGTGCGAGACGCCGCTCAGGGTCGCGTGCGCCTCGGCGCCGCCGAGCGCCTCCATCGTCACCTCCTCGCCCGTGACCGCCTTCACGACGTCCGGGCCGGTGATGAACATCTGTCCCGTCCCCTGCGCCATGATGACGAAATCGGTGATCGCCGGGGAGTAGACGGCCCCGCCGGCGCAGGGCCCGAGCACGAGCGAGACCTGGGGGACGACGCCCGAGAGGACGACGTTGCGGAAGAAGACCTCCCCGTACCCGCCGAGGCTCATCACGCCCTCCTGGATCCGCGCGCCCCCCGAGTCGTTGAGGCCGACGATCGGGACCCCCGCCTTGCGGGCCGTCTCCATGACCTTCACGATCTTCATCGCGTGCGCCTCGCCGAGCGCCCCGCCGAAGACCGTCGCGTCCTGGGCGAACGCGCAGACCGGACGGCCGTCGACCTCCCCCCAGCCGGTGACGACGCCGTCGCCCGGGATCCGCCGGTCCGCGAGGCCGAACTTGTCGACGCGGTGGAGGACGAACGGGTCGATCTCGGTGAACGTATCCCGGTCGAAGAACGACTCGAGGCGCTCGCGCGCCATGAGCTTGCCGGCGGCGCGGTGCCGGTCGACCCGCTCCGCCCCGCCGCCCTCTCGGGAGCGCTTCTTCAGGACCGCCCAACGGTCGAACGCGTCGCTCATAGGTCGTCCTCTACGCGAAGGTCGCCGGTTCTTATCGCCACCCTCTCCGGCCCGACATTCAACCAGAGCTCGCCCTCGTCCCCGAGGCCCGCGATCGTGCCCGAGGGGACCCCGTCGACCCGCGCGCGGCGCCCGAGGCCGTAGAGGCGGTCCCGGCACGCCGCCCGCGTGGCCGCGAGGGCGGCGGGCTCCCCGAGCGAGGCCGCGGCGTCGGTCACGGCCCGTACCACGAGCTCCTCCGTCGATTCGAGCGAGGGCGGGGGCCGGACGAGGTCCTCGAGGGCGATCGCCCGCGTCCCCTCCCCCCCGTCGAGCGGTCCGGTCGAACGGACGTTGACCCCGACCCCCGCGACCACGACCCCCGCGCCGGACGGCGCGGCAATGCGGTCGAGGAGGACCCCCGAGAGCTTGCGGGGGGCCCCGAGGGCCCCGACGGAGAGGAGGTCGTTCGGCCACTTGAGCGCGAGACGGACTCCGAAACGGTCCTCGAGGGCCACGGCGAGGTGGGCCCCGATCGCGAGCGGGAGCAGGCTCTCGTGCTCCGAGGGGGCCCGGAGCAGCATCGAGAGGTACAGCCCGCCCACGGGCGACGCCCAAACGTGGTCGAGCCGTCCGCGCCCGGCGGTCTGGCGGCCCGCCACCACGCGGGTCCCCGGAGGCGAGCCGTCGCGGGCGAGGGCGAGCGCCCGGGCTTGCGTCGAGCCGATCTCCGCATGCCACTCCCGCGGCGCAGTCTCGGTCACGAGGCCCCGCCGGGCGAGACC
>JASHYY010000047.1 GCA_030042815.1 Thermoplasmata archaeon
GGTGGACCCGGTGGTGGGGCACGTGCCCGGGAGCCGGCGCCGCGGCCGTGTCGGGCTCGGGCGCGGCCGTCATACGCCCTGCTTCGACCGCGTGCTGAAGTAGCGCAGGTCGACCTTCTCGACGGTGGCGACGTGGGGGCGCATGGGGGTGCGGAATCGGAGAAGGCGCTTCGCCGGCCCGGGAAGCGAGCCGTGGAGGACGATGCACGCGCTGCGCACCTCCCCGTAGTGCGGGAACCCGCCCGCCGGAGTGATCGGGTCGGTCCGCGGGTCGCGGACCACCTTGAGGACGCGCATGTTGTACTGGGTCCGGCGGTGGTAGCCGGTCTGGCCCGCCTGGGGGATGCGATAGGTGACGAAGCTCGGGTTGTGGGGACCGAGCGTGCCGATCATGCGGCGGTGCTTCGAGTTCTTCCGGGGCTGCAGCTTGACGCCCCAGCGTTGGGTGTGGCCCTGGAACCCGAATCCCTTCGTGACGCCGACGACGTCCACGAACTCCCCTTCCTTCGTGAGCTGATCGGCGGGGACCTCGTGCCCGACCTGTTCGAGGGCGAAGGCCCGACGGTCCGCGAACTTCTCCCCCGAGACCCGGAGCTCGAAGATCGTCGGGGTCTTCGAGCCCGTGCCCGTGATCAGGTGCGGTTGCGTGTGCGCGAGCAAGCGGACCTCGTCGGCCTCGGTCTTTGCGAACGTCTCGAGAGTGCCCGCGGGACTCGCCGGATGGGCAGGGATCTTCCGGCCGAGCTCCTCGGCGGCGGCCGGGCCCCAGACCTCAGAGACCACGCGGAGGCCGTAGGGGTGCCGGGCGTAGAGCCGGGCGCCGACGATCCGGAGCGGGGGAACCTCGACGACCGTGACGGGGACCGCGAGCTCCTGGCCCGCCGTCGTCGACCGCTTGCGGTAATCGACGATGAAGGCGTGCGTCATGCCGACTTTGAAGCCCGCGAACCCCTCGATCGACGGCTGCTTCGGCCCCGCCGGCCAGGAACGGATGCGCGGAACCGGCCGTACGGCCCGGGAACGTGGCGAATAGGCGAGGGAGCCTCGCCGGGGACGATGCCGACGCGCCATGGGTCGATAGGGGGTCCTGCCTCCGGTGGGGACGGGGGAGATGGGTGCTCTATATAAGCGCTCGCGCGCGGCGAGCCGAGCGCACCGGATTCGGGCGTTTCTCCTCGAAGAAACCGGGCGCGGCCGGTCTCCGCTCGGACGCGCGCGTAGAGAAACGCGCTCGTTCCCCGGGTCGTCCGGAAAGCTTCGCGCCGCCCGAACCGTTAAACACCGTGAACCCTCGCAAGGAACGAGGGCGCGATGAAAGCCTGGGTCAAAGTCCGTCGGGGTCCCGGCGGAGAGATTCGGACGGTCCCGGAACCGGAACCGGGCGACGACGAGGTGAAGGTCGCGGTCCGCGCCTCTTCGGTCTGCGGGACCGACCTCCACATCTGGGTCTGGAACGAATGGGCCGAGGGACGGATCAAGCGGATCCCACTGGTCCTCGGGCACGAGCTGAGCGGCGAGGTCGTGAAGGTCGGCCACGGGGTGAAGTCGCTCAAGGTCGGCGACCACGTCTCCGCCGAGACCCACATCGCGGACGGGACCTGCTACACCTGCCGCCGCGGGAAGATGCACATCTGCGAGAACGTCCAGGTGCTCGGGGTGGACCACGACGGGGTGTTCGCCGAGTACGCCGTCCTACCGGAAGTCAACGCGTGGCGGAACGACCCCCGGCTCGACCCGTCACTCGCGTCGATCCAGGAACCGCTCGGGAACGCGGTGCACTCGCTACTGCCCGAAGATAGCGTCGAGGACCTCGCGGGGAAGGACCTCCTCGTGACCGGGTGCGGCCCGATCGGGCTGCTCGCCATCGCGGTCGCGCGCCAAATCGGTGCGCGCACGATCTTCGCGACCGAGGTCAACAAGGTCCGCTTCGACCTCGCGAAGCAGATGGGCGCCGACCGGGTCTTCAACCCGGTCGAGGAGGGCCCGAAGCTCGCGAAGACGATTCTCGCCGAGACGGACGGGAACGGCGTCGACGTGGCCGTCGAGATGTCCGGCCATCCGGCGTCGCTGCGGCTCGCGTTCGACGCGCTGACGCCGGGCGGACGGGTCTCGCTCCTCGGGCTCTACGACCACGACGTGACGCTGAACGTGAACGACGCGCTCGTCCTCAAGGCGGCCCGGGTCCACGGGATCTTCGGGCGCCGGATGTTCGAAACGTGGTACCAGGTGAAGAATCTCCTCGCGAACCCCGGACTCCGCGAGAAGATGGCGCAGATCATCACCCACCGGGTCCCGCTCGCCGAGCTGCCCCGCGCGATGGAGCTGATCCAGTCGACGCAGGCCGCCAAGGTCTCGCTCGAGGCGAGGTGGTGAGTCCGATGCGCGACCCGACCGCGTTCCTCGGTCAGGAGTACGCCGACCTCGTCACGAACGCGACCGACTGGAAGCTGCGGGTCCTCCGCGGCGCCAGCACGCCGTGGTGCGAGATCGACGGGAAGAAGGTCCTGATGTTCTGCTCGAACAACTACCTCGGGCTCTCGAATCACCCGAAGCTCAAGGAGGCCGCGATCGAGGCGGTCCGGACCCATGGGGTCGGCTCCGGCTCGGTCCGTCCGATCGCCGGGAACATGGACCTCCACGTCGAGCTCGAGCGCCGCCTCGCCCGGTTCAAGCGGGCGGACGCCTCGCTCGTCTACCAGAGCGGGTTCGCGACCAACGCGGGCCTCATCCCTCAGCTCGTGGGCGAAGGGGACCTCGTCATCAGCGACGAGCTCAACCACGGCAGCATCATTGACGGGGTCCGGCTGTCGCGCGCGGACCGGGCGGTCTACAAGCACGCCGACCCATCCGACCTCGAACGGGTCCTCGGGACCGCCGAGGAACACTCTCCCACCTACCGCCGGATCCTGATCGTGACCGACGGGGTCTTCTCGATGGACGGCGACATCGCCCCCCTCGACCGGATCGCGGCGCTCGGCGCGCGCCACGGCGCGATGGTCTACGTGGACGACGCCCACGGCGAGGGTGTCCTCGGCGAGGGCGGGCGGGGGATCGTCTCGCACTTCGGTCTCTCGCGTTCCGAGGTCCACGTGGAGATGGGGACGTTCTCGAAGGCGTTCGGCGTCGTCGGGGGACACATCTCGGGGACGAAGGAGCTCGTCGACTTCGCCTACAACAAGTCGAGGACCTGGCTGCTCAGCGGCTCGCACCCGCCCCCGGTGGCCGCCGCCTGCCTCGCGGCGATCGACGTCCTCGAGAGCGAGGGCGAGCACGTCCGGCGGCTCTGGGAGCTCACGCGCCGGTTCAAGAAGGCGATGCAGTCCGCCGGCTTCGACATCGGCCAGAGCGCGACCCCGATCACCCCGATCATCGTCGGCGACACCCACCGCGCGAAGGCGCTCAGCGAGCGCCTCTTCGAGCTCGGGGTCTTTGCCCTCCCCATCGTGTACCCGATGGTCGCGAAGGACCGGGCGCGGCTTCGAACGATCATGAACGCCGCCCTGACCGACGACGACCTCGCCTTCGCGATCCGGGCGTTCGAGACGGCCGGCCGCGAGCTCCAGGTCGTCTAGGCTCCGGTCTCGCGCGGCCGGCACCGGGTGCCGGGGGAATCCGCTTACCCGGGCCCCATCGTGGGGGTAAATAGGGTGTCGGCTTCCTTTCCGGGACAGGGAGGCGCGCGACGGTGGCGTCGAGGACTCCGGAGCGGACCGCGCCTCCGCGGCTCTGGACCGCGGAGG
>JASHYY010000048.1 GCA_030042815.1 Thermoplasmata archaeon
CGTAGAGCGTGGGGTCGTCGAACGCGATCGAGAGTCCCGACTCGCCGTGCGCGAGGAGGTAGTGGAACCGGCGATTCGTGTCCTCCGGCGATCCGAAGCCCGAGAACATCCGCATCGACCAAAGTTGACCCCGGTACATCGTCGGGTGGATCCCTCGGGTGAACGGCCGCTGACCGGGGTACCCGATCCGCTCGAACGTCGACGTCGGCGACCTCGGGGTGTAGACCCGCTCCACCGGGATGCCCCCGAGCGTGGTGAATCGGTCCTTCCGCTCCGGGCTCTTTTCGAGCGTCGGCGCGAGGACCTCCGCCTCCCACCGACGGCGCGCGTCCGCCACCGGGTCGGTCGACTTCGCACCGGTGTCCGACGGGGCCGTCGGCGCCGGCGCCGGGCGGCCCGTCGCCATCGACCGAACGAGACTCACGGCCCCCCTTTAGCATTAGGGGACGGAGCGGCGGGCCTCGCTCCCCGCGCGACCGTTCGGCATCCGTAGCCCGACCAGGTCGGAACGGCCTCTCCGGACCACCGGGGCGCCCACCTCGTCGGCGAAACGGGGGAACGCTCGGCCCGTCCAGACGGTGTTGTCGGCGAGGACCACGCCCCCGGGGGAGAGCCGGGGTCGCACGGTCGAGAGCTCGAACGCGAGGTGGCGCGGGGTGTGAAGGCTGTCATGGAGGAACAGCCCGACCGACGGGAGCGGCTCGACGAGACCGGGCAGGACGTCCTCGCTCCGACCGACCCGCAGGTCCCATCGACGGCGGACCCCGGAGGGGACCGCCCATCCGGTCTCCTTCCCCGGAGGGAGCGCGACGGGCGAGTCGCGGGCCGAGAACGTCGACCCGCGCTGTCGGGTCGGCAGGTCCACCGAGTGGAGCGTCCCGCGGCCGTTGCGCTCGAGTCCGAGCAAGAGGTGCGCCGACGAGACGCCGCTCGAGACCCCGGTCTCGACCACATGGGCCGGTCGCAGCACTCGCACCATGGCATACAGCTCGAGCGGGGCGCGGAACTGCGCGTAGGACGGACGTCCGGCCTCCCGGTGCCGGCGGCGGATCTCCTCCTGCACGGGGCGGATCGCGGCGAGCTCGGCGACCGTCGCGGCGAACTCCGACGGCTCGGTCGCGAGCAGGCGGGCCGTCCACTGCCAGTCGAAGCGCGAACGGGGGTCTCCGAGAGCCCGGGTCGCCCGATCGGCGATCGCCGACGCGGTGGCTACTCCGACCGGTGACGCGGGCATCGCCGGGCTCCGGGGGAGGTCAGGGGCCTTTCGACTTGAGCTTCGCGGAGGTCACGGTGAGCCGCGCCGTCGAAGCGGTCACGTCGGACGCCACCGACTCGAGCTCGATCCGATCCCGGAAGAACGGGGCGTCGACCACGAGCGTCTCGTATTCGCCCCCCTCCCCCGCGACATTGAACGGCCGGCGCCGGCCACCGAGCCGCTCGAGCTCCTCGAGCAACGGGACGTCGAGGCGCCGGCCGAGAAGGTCCGGAGAAAGCGGCTCGGCCGAGAGGTGGACCAGTCGGATGTCGAGCCCGGCGGAGACCTCCTCGCGGACGACCCGCCGAGGGTCGACCCGCCAGAGCGGGGCGTACACCCGGCGACCGGCGCCGTACGCCGCGCGAAGGACCCGCGTCCACTGGAACGACGAGGCGATCGCCCCCACGACCACGGGCCCCCGGCCTCCGCCGAGCGCCTCGGCCAGCGCGTCGAGCTCGCCGGTGGGCCCGGGGGACCGGACCGGGACCGTGCGGTGCGACTTCCCCCAGGCCCGGGCCTGGAGCTCCACGAGGTCGAGGTTCGGTGTGTGGAACATCATCGACTCCGGGTCGATGGGACGGAGCGTCACGAGCTCGTCGACGGGCCATCCCTGGCAATCGGCCAGGTACGCCGCGTAGATCGAGTCCTTCCCGCCGGAGACCAGGGCGCTGGTCGTCACGCGCGTCCCTCCGTCCCGGTTCAAGGAAGGCCGAGTCCGGTACGCCAGCGCTCGTAGAGCGGGCCGAGCGGGACCGACGACCGCACGGTGCCGTTCCAGCGCAGCACCCCGTTCTCGGTCGTCACCTCGCCGAGGGGCGCGATGGGGACCCCGGAGAAGAGCCGCTCGAAGCGGCGCGCCCGGTCCCGGGGAACCTCGACCACAAAGCGCGAGCCTCCCTCGGCCACCAGGGCTCCGCCCGCCTCGGGGAGCCCGGTCCGGTCGAGGTCGACCGTGAAACCGAGGCCCCCGCCGAACGCCATTTCGGCGAGCGTCGTCGCAAGGCCCCCGTCCGAGACGTCGTGGGCCGCTCGCACGAGCTCGCGGTCGCCGGCGGTGAGGAGCCGTTCCCCCGCCCGGCGGAGACCCGCGGGGTCGGGCCGCGGCACGGCGAGTCCCGAGCGCCCGGCGCGCCGGGCCCACAGCGATCCCCCCAGCTCCGGACGGGTACCGCCCACCAGGTAGAGTGGATTTCCCGGTTCCTTCAAGTCGCTCGTCACGGCCCGGTCGACGTCGGCGACGATCCCGGTCGCGAGCAGCACCGGCGTGGGCGGGATCTCGGCCCCGAGGCCACCGTTGTAGAAGCTCACGTTGCCGCTCGGTACCGCGAACCCGAGCGACCGGGCGCCGCGGGCGAGCCCCTCCGTCACCGCGGCAAAGTCGCCGAGCACGCGGGGGTCCTCCGGATTGCCGAAGTTAAGGCAGTTCGTGAACGCGTCCGGGCGGGCGCCCACGGCGTAGAGGTTCCGCGCCGCCTCTTCGACCACGAGCTCGGCTCCGCCGCGCGGGTCGTCTCGGCAGGCCCACGGGTGGGCCGCCGTCGCGATCGCGAGCCCTCGGCGGCTCTCCGGGCGGGGCTGCAAGACCGCGGCGTCCCCGTGCGACGGGGAGGTCACCCGGCCGTGGAGGGGCTTGATGACGAGGCGGCCTTGGACCTCGTGGTCGTAGACCCGGAGCACCGCCTCGCGCGAGACCGAGTCCGGCGCGAGGACGAGGGCGACCAGGAGCTCCCCGAGGTCGAGGGACGGGACGCGGGGCGCGGGGCCGGCGGCCGGTCGACGGCGCCGCGTCGCGCGACGGGTCGGGGGCGGGTCGACCCGGAAACCGAGGTCGAGGCGCGCCGCGGGCGCGCCGTTCCAGTCCACGGTCTCGAACGGCCCT
>JASHYY010000049.1 GCA_030042815.1 Thermoplasmata archaeon
CGGCGACCCCTCGACGAACCCCTTCCTCCCTTTCTCCCGACTCAGGACGGGCGGGAGCGACGTCGGCGACGCCACGCGAGGAGGCCGACGAGCGCCGCGAGGAGGCCGGTTCCCGCGCCGAGCAGGATGAGGTCCAGCGGCGAAGCTCCTCCGGGACCCCCGCCGCCCCCCGGAGGGGAAGCGGCCGCGCTCGAGATGACCAGGACGACGGGGACCCCCGACCGGTTCGTGCCGCCCAGCGTCGCGAGCACGTAGACCGTCTCGCTGCCGGCGCGACCGACGGCCGTGAAGGTGACCTGCGCTCCGGTCGTCGCGTTGAGCGTTCCGAGGGGGTTCGCGAGCGACCAGGCAAACGTCGTCCCGTCGGGACACCGCGCCGTGCAGACGGCGATCGCGATGAGCGTCGCTTGCCCGCCGACGGTGAGATTGGTGGCGGAAGCTTCTACGGTGACCGAGGCCAGCGTCGACGGACCGCTCGGAGCGTACTGGAACGCTCCGATGTCCCAAGGACCGGTGAGCGGCCGGGCCCGACCGGCGGCGTCGATCGCGGGCACTTGCGCGGCGAGATTCTCTCCGGCCCCGATCACGGGGGAACCGGGGGTGACGTCGAGGTCGAACGTGAAGTTCGTGTCGTTCCCCCAGTCCGTCAGGAAGTCCCCGGCCGTCGGCGGTGACGAGAGCGCCGGCGAGATCTCGACCCACGGTTGCGGCGAGCCCGAACCCACGGCGACGACGGTGCGTACCACGCCGTCGTAATCGTACTCGACTCGGTCGCCGACGCGGTAGGTTGCGTTGACGTGGGGGTTGACCGGCGGGTCCTCGACCTGGAGGGTGAGGTTGGTCGTGGTGCCGCCGCTCAGGTACGCCTCGAAATCGGGGTAGTTCACGAACTCCGGATCCTGGTCGATCCGGCTCTGCTGATCGTGCGGGAACGGGAAGCTCGAGTTCACCCACTGGGCGAGGGTGTACTCCGTCCCGTTGTACCCGATGTCCCCCGCGTACGCGTAGTCGCTGCCGAGCAGGTTGTCGTCGCTGCCCCCGGGAGCGAGGCCGGCGGGGTCGAACGAGAAGACCGCCCCCCATCCCGACGGGATCCAGACGAGGTTGTTCCGAAGGCTGACGTTCGTGACGTTCCCCTGGAAGAGGACGGCCGGGCTCTCGTCGAGCGGCGCCATCACGAAGTCGTTGTTGAACACCCGGACCTCGTTGAGGATCGACCCGGGGTCGGCGGAGATCCGGATCATCCAGGCCCCGGACGCGGAGAAGACGTTGTCGAAGATCGTCACGTTCTCGTAGTCGGCGTCCTCGCAGTAGACGTCGGCGGTCGCTTCCGGGATGTAACCGTAGAAGTCGTTGCCCTCGATCAGGTAGTCTTCGATCGGGGCATAGCTGTTCGAGCCGGCAAAGAGGTAGACCCCGTCCCCGTGCCATCCCGACCAGTAGCCGTACCGCACGTAGGGGTAGAAGTCGTGGAACCGGTTGAACGCGACCGTCACGTGGACGAGGGCGGCTCCGGGGACCTCGCCGCTGCCGCCGGCGATCCCCCAGGAGACCGACGAGATGTCGTTCCCCACCACTAGCGAGTCGTTGTCCTGGCTGAGGCCGATCCCGGTCCCCGCATCGGAGAGAGTGTTGTTGCGCAGGACGACTCCGGGATGGTTCGAGATCGAGATGTCGGAACTCTCCTTGCCGTACATCGGACCCGACGTCATGTTGAAGATCGAGTAGCCGTAGGCGCTCGCGGCCCCGACCGGGTCGCTGTTCGCGGTGTTCCATCCGGGCAGGGTGAGGTCGTAGTTCTGGTAGACCGCGAGCGTGTTGTTTACCGACCAGTACGGCCCGAGATAGGCCGACGCGATCGTGTAGTCGTCCGAGCCCCAGCCCACGTAGAGCTTGAATCGGGCGAGAGACCCGGGCGTTCCGGCGTACTCGGCGAGGCTCACGTTCGAGTCCGTGAACGAGTCCTCGGTGACCCGGACCGACGACCACGCATTGAGCGACCCCATGTCCTCGCTGTTGGGGTTGACGGCCGCCGCGATCGGCTGGACGTCCGTGACGGTGCAGTTCTCGACCGTGACGTTCGAGCCCGCCCCGCCGATGGCGATCCCTTGGGGGCCGTTGTTCCACCCTCCGCCGGTGTCGTTCCAGATGTAGCGGAGGTCGCGGACCTCGAAGGACTCGATGGTCACGAACGAGACCCCTACGTCCTCCTCCCCGTTCCACGTCTCGCTCCCGAGGAATCCGTACTGATAGGCCCGCGGTCCCAGGGCCCGCCCGAGTCCGTCGACGACCGCCATTCCGGCGCCGAACGAACCGTTCGCGTTCCCGTCGTACGTGATCGGTTCTCCCGGAGTACCGCTCCATTCCAGGTCGATCGTACCGTCGTACGAGACCCCGCCGCGGAAGTCGACCGTGTCCCCGGGCCGAAGCGTCGTGTTCGCCGGCACGCCGACCGCGTTCGGGTCCCCCGGCGCGTGCTCCCAGGGCGAAGAAGGGTTCGTTCCCGGGTTCAGGTCCGAACCGTTCGCGTAGTCCACGTAGTAGGTCGTCCCCACCGAGCTCGGCGAGGTGGTCCGAGATTCGAGAGCGACGTGAGGAATCGCCGGGAAAAGGTTCGGAGCCCCGCCCGCATCGGACGCACCGAATTCGTCGGTCCCGAAGTGTGCTGCCCCTCCCGAGGGCCCCAGCATCAGCAGCGAGACACCCAGGGCGAGCGCGACGGCGAACCACGATCCGCCGCGGTCGTTGGGAGCGGGGAACGGCATGAACGATCCGGGGCCTCCCACGGCCCGGCAGGCTCCGGAGGACGGTCGGGAGGTGACCGTCGTAGCTCCGGGTCGCGCGTCCGACCGCGAGAGGCTGCTACCTCCACGAAGTTTCTGGAGGTCCGTCCCATTTAGACGTTCCTCCGGGGACCCTCTCGGGCGGGTCGGCTCGTTGCGCCAAGGGGGTAGGAGAGACGGCCCTCAGGGGGGCCGTCACGGGGGTTCGGACGTCGCCGGACGCTTTCCTTTCGGAACGTAATCGAAGAACCGCTCGGTCGTCCCCTCGGCGGTCCACTCGGCGCGCAGGCGGGTTCGTTTCTCGGCGCGCCGGAGCGCGGAGAGCAGCGTTCGGTTGAGTTCTCGGGCGCTCGGGCCGTCCACCATACCCTCGACCCGAAGCTCCTTTGGGTCACCGGTACGGGAGACATTCCCGCCCGGAATCTGCGACTCGAGGACCGGGCGCACGAGCTCCGGGCGCTCGGAGCTCACCGTCGCGCGCAATCGGAACTGGCGCATCCTTGAGTGTCGTCCATCTCGGAGATAGGTATGGCGGTTTCCGGGCCGGACCCTTCCGGCCGCCCGATCCTCCTTCGCCGAGCGTCGGAGAGCGAACGGTTATCGCGAGGACCGGGGTGGGGGGGGGACGGCGCTCTGCGCCCTTCGCGCGACATGATCCGCTGGCCCGACCGTTTCCGTCCCGGAGTCGCGCCCGTCCACGTCCGGAATGAGGCGGAGATACCGGCACCGTCGCAGCGAGTATGGGCCTGGCTGGTGCGAGCTTCCCTCTGGCCCTCGTGGTACGCCAACTCCTCCGATGTCGCCCTCGAAGACGGCGGCCGCGACCTAGGGGCGGGCACCGTGTTCCGCTGGCGCACGTTCGGCGTGTCGCTCGTCTCGCGGGTCGAGGAGTTCGAGCCGACCGAACGGATCGCATGGACCGGACGCGGCGCCGGCGTCGATGTCTACCACGCGTGGTTGATCGAACCCCGGGATTCGGGCTGCCACGTCGTCACCGAGGAGTCCCAGTACGGGATGCTCGCTCGACTGGACCATGCCGTCCGCCCGCGGCGGATGGGTTCGTGGCACCAGGTTTGGCTGAACTCTCTGGCTGCTCG
>JASHYY010000050.1 GCA_030042815.1 Thermoplasmata archaeon
ATCGGCAGCTTCTCGAAGGTATTCTCGATGACCGGCTGGCGGGCCGGCTACGCCGCCGCGCCGCCGTCGATCCGCACGCGCCTCGTCAAGGTGATGGAGCACACGCTCACCTGCCTCCCCCCGTTCGTACAGAAGGCGTGCCTCTGGGCGCTCGAGAACGCCGGGAACGACGAGGCCCGCTTCCGCGAGACGTTCCGGGAGCGGCGCGACCACCTCCTGGCCCGGCTCGACGACCTTCCCGGGCTCGAGTACACTCGGCCCGAGGGCGCCTTCTACGTCTTCCCGACGTACTCCCTCGGTTGGTCGTCGGTCGAGTTCACGAACCGTCTCCTCGAGGAAGAGAAGCTCGCCCTCGTGCCGGGAGTAGCGTTCGGCGCCCGCGGCGAGGGCCACGTCCGGATCTCGTACTCGAGCTCGCTCGACCGTCTGGACGACGGAATGGAGCGCCTCGGTCGCTTCCTCGAGCGGCACGGCGCGCGACGGGGCAGTCGGTGAGCCGGTCGCCTGTCGGCTTTTGTACCCCGTCCCGCTAGCCCTCCCCGTGTCCGCGAACCCGCGCGTCCACGACCTGACCGCCCTCTTGACGACCCACATGCCGGTCTGGCCCTCGGCCCCGCTGCCGACGTTCGAACCGGTCGGACTGATCGCGCGCGACGGCTACTCGATCGAGCGCGTCAACTGCCTCACGCACACCGGGACCCACATGGACGCCCCGTACCACTTCCTCGAGGACGGGGTCACGGTGGACCGGATCCCTCCCGAGCAACTGGTCGGCCGGGCGGCGGTTCTGGACGTTCGGCGCGACCTCCAGGGGCCCGAGATCGGGGCCGGGACGCTGAAGGCCCACTGGCCGAAATCGTTCCGGCCGGAGATCGTCCTCCTCGAGACGGGCTGGAGCCACGACCGGGCTCCGACGCGACACTACCTCTACGAGTTCCCCGGCCTCACCCCCGAGGCCGCCCGGTGGGCCGCCGACCAGGGGATCCACGGGATCGGGACCGACACCCTCGGCATCGACCCGTTCTCGAACGAGAAGTTCGAGGCGCACAAGGTCCTGTTGGGACGCGGGATCTGGATCCTCGAGGCGCTCGACCACCTGGACGCCCTTGTCGAGGATCGACCCTACACGCTCGTCGCGGGACCGCTCAAGATCGCCGGCGGCAGCGGCGCGATGGCCCGCGTGCTCGCGCTCGAGATGTAGGGCCGGAGGATCGATGCCGATCGGGTCCGGCCTCACGGGAGCCCGCGTCCTTGTCACGGCCGCGAGCCAGGGGATCGGGTTCGGGGCGGCCCGCGCGTTCCTCGGGGAGGGGGCGCGCGTCGTCGTGAATTCGTCCAACGCCGACCGGCTCTCCCGCGCCGTGGCGGCGCTCGCTTCCTCGGGCGAAGTCCACGGCGTGGTGGCGGACCTCCGGGCGCGCGCGGACCTCGACCGGCTGCTCGAGGAGACCGTCCGTCACCTCGGCGGGCTCGACACGCTCGTCTATGTGACCGGGTCCCCCCGGCCCGGCGTCTTCATGGAGCAATCGTTCGACGACTGGGACGCCGCCTCGCGGATGCTCGTCGTCAGCCCCGCCTACCTCGCGCGGCGGTCGGCCGAGGCGATGCTCGCCCACGGCCGCGGGGGGCGTATGGTCTTCCTCACCTCGGTCGCGATCCGCGAGCCGATCGCGAACATCGCCACCTCGAGCGTCTGCCGGATCGCCGTAGCCGGGCTCGTGCGGACCTTGGCGCGCGAGCTCGGGCCGAAGGGGATCCGGGTGAACGGGATCCTCCCCGGCTACATCCGGACCGACCGGCTGGACGAAGTGACCCGGGACGCAGCGCGACGGCGCCACGTCACCCCGGAACAGGCGCGGGCCGACCTCGAGCGCGACATCCCGCTCGGCCGGGTCGGCACGACCGAGGAGCTCGCCCGGGCGGTCGTCTTCCTGGGGAGCGAAATGTCCGAGTACGTCAGCGGCGCGCTTCTCCCGGTCGACGGCGCGCTGCTCCGATCGGTCGGGTGAGCGGGCGGCTCACCGCTGGTCGGGGGGCACGGTCTCCCCGAGCAGGTCCTCGCGCTCCGGTACGAAAATGTCGACGACGCGGGTTTTGGCCGAGCCGTCCGTCACGAGCTCGTGGGGGACTCCGCCCGGTATCGAGTAGGACGAACCCGCGTGCACCCGGTAGGTCTCGGGCCCGACCCGGAATCGGCCCCCGCCCTCGAGGAACGTCCCGGCCTGCACGTGCGGGTGCGTGTGCATCGGAAAGGTCGTGTTCGGGCCGATCTCGTAGAGAACCGCCATGACCCCATGGCCGTGGGCCAGGATCCGCCGTTTCACTCCGGGAAGGACGTCGTGCCACGCCTCCGGCTTCTCGTTCCAGAGCGTCATCGACCGGCGACGGCGCGAGCGTATTTGGCCGTGCCGCGTCCGCTAGCGGAACGCGCGCGTGAGATCGTCCACGAGATCGTCGCCGTTCTCGACCCCGACGGAGAATCGAAGGAACCCGTCCGTGATCCCCTGCGCATCGCGAACCTCCTTCGGGACCGACCGATGGGTCATGCGCGCCGGGTGGTTCACGAGCGACTCGACGCCCCCGAGGCTCTCCGCGAGCGTGAAGACCCGCAGGCGGCGGAGGACCCGCTTCACGGCCGGGAGCCCGCCCTTCAACTCGGCGGAGACCATCCCTCCAAAGTCGTCCATCTGCCGACGGGCGACCTCATACCCGGGATGGGTCTTCAGGCCGGGGTAGAGCGTGCGGCGAACCTCCGCGTGCCCTTCCAAGAACTCCGCGACCCGTCGGGCGTTCGCGCAGTGGGCGCGGACGCGCAGTCCCAGGGTGTGGATCCCCCGGAGCACGAGGAAGCAGTCGAAGGGCCCCGGGATCCCGCCCTGGGTGTTCTGGTACCAGCGATACTTCTCCAGCAGCGGACGAGAACGGAAGACGAGCGCACCGCCGATGAGGTCGCTGTGGCCGCCGAGGTACTTCGTGGTCGAGTGCAGCACGACGTCCGCGCCGAGCTCGAGCGGCCGCTGAAGGACCGGCGAGGCGAAGGTGTTGTCGACCGCCACTTTCGTGCGGGCGGCGCGGGCGATGCCGATGGCGCCGGCCAGGTCCGACACCTTGAGCAGTGGGTTGGTCGGCGTCTCAAGGTAGAGCAGGTCGACGTGCGGCCGACGGACGAACGCCCGGCGGACGTTCGCGAGGTCCGTGGTGTCGACGAGGTCGACCGTGACCCCGTGGGTCCGCGCGACCTCGAGCAAGCGTCGCGTTCCGGCGTACAGGTCGTCCCCCGCCACGATGCGGCTGCCCGAC
>JASHYY010000051.1 GCA_030042815.1 Thermoplasmata archaeon
CGCCTCGGCGCGGACCGCAAAGGCTGCGCCCGCTGCCACGGGGACCGGCGAATCCGGCACGCCGAAACGCCGGCGAAAGTCGGCCCCCCCGCCCCGTCGGAAGGTCGCCGTCGCCGCAGCCGCCGCCGCTCCCGCGGAATCCGCGGCCGAGGGGCTTCCGAGCCCGGCTCCCGAGACCAGCCTTGCGGCACCGAAGGCCCGACGTCGCGCTCCGCGGAAGCGAAAGGCGCCGTCCGTCGTCACCGCGACGCCGGGAGCGATCCCGCCCCCGACGACCGAATCGCCGTCCCCCCCGCCGTCTCCCCCTCCGTCCTCGTCTGACCCGCCGCCCGCTTCGGAGGCACCGTGAGCGCGCCGGACCTGCTCGGAGAATACCGGGTTCCCACCGGAATCCCGGGCCTCGACCGGATGCTCGGGGGCGGACTCGTCCAGGGCCGGCCCTACCTCGTGACCGGCGGCACCGGGAGCGGCAAGACCCTGCTCGGGCTGATGTTCCTGCTCGAAGGGCTCCGCCGGGGCGAGGAGGTACTGCTCGTCGCGGTCGACGAGCCCCCGTCGGAGATCATGGAGAACGTCCGGGCGTTCGGCTGGGACCTCTCGCCGGTCAAGACGCTCGAAGCGAATCCGGGGACCCGCGCGATCAAGCGGAACATGGCGGTCCAGGAGATCCGGACGATGACCGACCTGAAGTCCATGCGCGACCTTTCGCAGGAAGCGAAGCGCACGCAGGACGTCGAGGACATCTCGGTTCAGTCGATCCAGCTGAAGCTCCGGTCGCAGATGGCGGACCAGCCGTTCCGGCGCGTCCTGGTCGACTCGATCACCTCGGTCCGCCGGTTCGCCGTCAAGGCGTCGGTCGACCCCCAGGCCGAGCGGACGGAGATCCAGTCGCTCCTGCGCTTCCTTTCCGAGTCGGGGGTCACGACCCTCATCACCGCGACGCCGAGCGACCCCGGGACCCTCACGCCCGAGGAGATCCTGACCCGCGGAGAGATCCTGCTTACCCGAAAGTGGGTCGCGGATCGGTCGGTCCGCCAGATCAAGATCGTGCGGATGCGCGGCTGCGCCCACGACCCCGAGCGACGCCCGTTCGTCATCACGAACCAGGGGATCGTCCTCGGCTAGGCGGCTCGGGCGGGCGACGAGCGTAAACAGCTCGGGAGCGTCGGGGACGCGTGGCGTACTGGCTGCTCAAGGAGGAGCCGGACCACTACGCGTGGTCCGACTTCGTACGCGACGGCGGGACCGAATGGAGCGGGGTGCATAACGCCCTCGCGCTTCAACAGCTCCGGAAGATGGTCCCGGGCGACCGGGGGCTCTTCTATCATACGGGCTCGGAGCGCGCCTGCGTCGGAACATTGCGGGTCGTGGGGCGTCCCCGGCCGGACCCCTCCGACGCCCGGGGGTCGTGGCAGGTTCGGGTCGTGCCGGACCGCCCACTTCGACGGCCGATCTCGCTCGGCGAGCTTCGAGCCGATCCGGCGCTCGCCGGTCTCGAGCTCTTCCGTATCACGCGGCTCTCGATCGTTCCCCTCTCCGCGGACCAATGGGCGCGGCTGCTCTCGCACGAGAACGCGCGGACCTGGCCGCCCGAACGAGCGGCTACGGCAACGGCGGCGGGTCGCGCGAGAGCCACCGCGTCACCGCGGGGACGAACCGTCGCGCGGCGTACACGCTGACCGCCCAGTCGGCCGGGGGCCGATGGGCCAGCGCGTACCACGGGCTCGACGCCCGGAACGGAAAGATCGGCCGGTTCCCGACGAGCAGTCCGACCTGCGCCCAATCTTCCTCGGGAGCGGTCCGGGGCTCGAGCCCGACCAGGTCGACGAGGACCGAGCCGGCGGGAGCCCCGACGGCGGACGCGAGCTCGTCCTCCAGCGTCCGTCGGTCCGCGGGGTTCGCGAGTAGGCGCCGCCACCGGCCCCGGGCGGCCCCGTTCGCCTCGCGCCAGCCGAAAGCACGCTTGAACAACCGGCGGGTCGACAGGCCGTCGGCGAGCCCGGCGCTCACGCCCCCCGCGTCGCGCAGCCGCACCAACAGCTCGCCGTCGGTGACCCGAAAGAGACCACGGGCTCCGTCGGGATAATCGGGGAATCGCTCGACGGCGGCCTGGGCCATCGTCTCCGCGGCTCGGACGGTCTTGTGAAAGTACACGGACGAGTACATCAGGGCCCGCCCGACGAGGAACCCTTCGACCGCGCTCCGGCCCTTCTCCGCGAACAGGAAGCGGCCCTCGGCCGCGCGCATGGTGTCGAGGAGGCGCACCGCGTCGATCGCCCCGTGGGCGACTCCGGTGTAGTACGCGTCGCGCTGCAGGTAATCGATCCGGTCGGCGTCGATCGCGCCGTGAAGGATCGACCGGAAGAGGCGCGGTGCGCGGCCCGGATGCGCCGGGTCGATCAGGTTCGCGACGGTCCGGGGTCGGATCCCGAACCGTTCGAGAACGCGGGGGATCTCGACGGCCTCCTCGGGCCAATCCGGGTCGTTGCCCTCGATCCGAGCCCGCGAGAGCGCCTCGTGCGGCCGACCGAGCACCTCGAGCATCGGCGCATCGAGCGTGTGGGAGAACGGTGCATGCCCGAGGTCGTGGAGGAGCGCCCCGGCCGTGACGCGGCGCGCCGCTCCCTCGTCGAGTCCGAGCCGTCGAGCCATCTGCTCGGCGACCCAGTACGCGCCGAGGGAGTGCTCGAGCCGCGTGTGGTTCGCGCCCGGGAAGACGAGGTGGGCGAAACCGGTCTGGCGGATCCCCCAGAGTCGCTGGAACTCCGGGGTACCGATGAGGGCGAGAGCGACGCCGTCGAACGAGATCGGGCCGTGCACCGGGTCGAAGATCGACTTCCGCACGGGGACGCGACGGGTCCGCGCCACGGCGGGACGGGAGGCCGCGGAGCGGATAAGGCGACGGGAACGCCCGAACGTTCGTTCGTTCGAAGGCATAGGTATTTGTGAGAACCGGGCCGTTCGACGCCCGAGGATGGGAGAAACAGAACCTCCCGCCGAATCGACGCGCGACCCGCTCGAGGAGGTCCGCAAACTGTGGCGGAACGCGCAGGAGGCGGAGTCTCGGTCGGACCGCAGCCGCTACCTGAGCGCGCTCAAGGGATTCCTGGCCGCGGTCGAGGCGCGCGAGAAGGAGCTCGGCCCGTCCAGCAGCGAAGTGAGCGCGCTCCTGGACGACGCCGGGCTCGCGTTCTCCCGCGCCTCCCACCCCGAGCTCGCCCGCCGTGCGGTCGACCTCGGTCTCGCGTTCAGTCCGGGTTCGGCGTCGCTCCTCCACCACAAGGCGCTCATCCTCCTCGCGCAGAACCAGGACCTGCCCGAGGTCATCGCCCTCGTCGACAAGGCCCTCGAGGCGAATCCCCACGACAAGGGTCTGTGGGCGACGCGGGCGGACGGGCTTCG
>JASHYY010000052.1 GCA_030042815.1 Thermoplasmata archaeon
TTCAACCGCGCCGAGGTCACCTACCTCCTCTCGAAGCTGAACTACCCGATCCCGCCCCCGGCGGGGAAGGACGCGGACGGCGACCCGTTCTGGACGGGGAAGCAGCTCTTCTCGCTCACGCTGCCCTCCGACCTGACGCTCGAGTTCCGCTCGAACATCTGGGCGCGGTGCGACTGCTCGCCGATGAACTGCAAGCACGACGCCTACGTCGTCATCGAGAACGGCGTGCTCAAGGCCGGGGCGATCGACAAGAAGGCGATCGCCTACGAGAAGGGGGCCGTCCTCGACGCGATCGCACGGAACGACGGGATGCCGCGGGCGCGCCAGTTCCTGGACGAGATGAGCCGGCTCGCGATCACGGCGATCGCCCTCAAGGGCCTCTCGACCGGCATCGACGACGAGGACGTTCCCGAGGGGGCCCAGAAGGAGATCCGCACCGCGCTCGAGAACGCGCGGGTCCAGGTCAACGACTTCGTCGAGCAGTACCGCAAGGGCGAGCTCGAGCAGATGCCGGGGCGGTCGCTCGAGGAGACCCTCGAGGTGATGGTCCGGCGCGAGCTCGGCCAGGCCCGGGACACGGCGGGCGACATCGCCGGCCGCTACCTCGGGCTCGAGAACCCGGCCGTGATCCTCGCGAAGAGCGGGGCGCGCGGCTCGATGCTCAACCTGACCCAGATGGCCGGAGCGGTCGGACAGCAGTCGGTGCGGGGCGAACGGCTCCTGCGCGGCTACGTCCACCGGACCCTGCCGCACTTCGCCCGCGGCGACCTCGGCGCCGACGCCCGCGGCTTCGTCAGCTCGAGCTACAAGCTCGGCCTCTCTCCGACCGAGTACTTCTTCCACTCGATGGGCGGGCGCGAGTCGCTGGTCGACACCGCGGTCCGCACGAGCCGCTCCGGCTACATGCAGCGCCGGCTGATCAACGCCCTCGAGGACCTGAAGGTCGCCGAGGACGGGACGGTACGGAACACGGCCGGCACGGTCATCGAGTACAAGTACGGCGAGGACGGGATCGACCCGACGCGCTCCTACCAGGGCGCGCCGGTCTCGCTCGACGAGGTCGTCTCCCAGGTCCTCGGGCGCCGCGTCCGCACCTCCGAGCAACGCCGGCCCGAGGGACCCGCGGGCGCGCCGCCGGTGACCGAGGAGGAGATGGACCTCCAGGCCGAGGCGCAGCTCGAGGAGGACTCCGAGGAAGAGGAGACCGAGGAGTTCGGGGCGCCCGAGGAAGGCCCCGAGTTCGGAGGGGAGTGAGATGGCCGAGGAGCGCAAGGACAAAGGGGCGCCGCGCGACCTCCTCGCGCGGATCCACGAGATCGCCTTCAAGGAGACCGGCGTGCCGCTGCCCCCGGCGCTCGCCGAGGACATCAAGACGAAGCTCCAGAGCCTGCGACTCGCCCCCTCCGACGCGACCAAGGTCGTCCGCGAGGTCGCCCGCCGGTTCCGCAAGGCCGAGGTCGACCCGCACGAGTCGGTCGGGATCGTCGCGGCGCAGTCGATCGGCGAGCCCGGGACGCAGATGACGCTGCGGACGTTCCACTACGCGGGGGTCGCCGAGATGAACGTGACGCTCGGCCTCCCGCGCCTGATCGAGCTCGTCGATGCCCGGCGCGTGCCGTCGACCCCGATGATGACGATCCACGTCGAGAAGAAGCTCAAGAACGACCGGGACGCGGTGCAGCAGATCGCCCTCCAGGTCGAGGTGACGACCGTCCCCGACGTCGCGTCCATCGGCACCGTCGTCGAGGACCTCAAGGTCGTCGTCTCGCCGCAGGCCGCCCTGCTCGAGGCCCGGGGCGTGAAGCGCGCCGAGCTCGAGGCCGCGCTCGTGGACGGGCTCGACCCTCGCCTCTTCGAAGTGAAGCCCGGTTCGGGGAGCGGCGAGACCCGCGCCTTCGAGGTCCACCTGAAGGAGTCGGCGGCCGGCGCGACCAAGTCGCGCAAGGAGGAGCTCGTCGAGGAGATGCCGTTCAAGAAGCTCCTCATCGCGAGCGAGGAGGCGAAGGGGATCCAGATCAAGGGGGTCGGCGGCATCAGCCGCGCCCTCATCCGCAAGGAGAAGGACGAGTACGTGATCTACACCGAGGGCTCGAACCTCGAGGGGGTCGTCGAGATCCCCGGCGTCGACCCGGTGCGCACGACCACGAACTCGGTCTTCGAGATCTACCGCGTCTACGGGATCGAGGCGGCGCGCGCGGCGCTCATCTACGAGGCGAACCGGACGCTCGCCGAGCAGGGCCTCGGGGTCGACATCCGGCACCTGATGCTCGTCTCGGACGTGATGACGAACGAGGGGGACATCCGCGCCATCGGCCGTCACGGGATCTCCGGCAAGAAGACGAGCGTTCTCGCCCGGGCCGCGTTCGAAATCACCGCGGCGCACCTCCTGCGCGCCGCGATCACGGGCGAGGTCGACGAGCTCAAGGGGGTCGCCGAGAACATCATCGTCGGCCAGCCGATCACGCTCGGGACGGGCGCCGTGAACCTCGTCTACCGTCCGCTCACGGTACCGGCCGAGACGAAGGCCGAGCCCGCGAAGGAGGCCGCGTAGGATGGACCTCGCCCACGCGCTCAAGGTCGCCCTCGAGACCGGCAAGGTCCGCATCGGCCTCGAGGAGACCCGCAAGGCGGCGGCGTCGAAGAAGGCCCGTCTGCTCATCGTCGCGCGGACCTGCCCGGACCCGGCGCTCACGAAGGAGCGCCAGGTCGGCAAGGTCCCCGTCTACCACTACGAGGGGACGGCGGTCGACCTCGGCCAGGCGTGCGGCCGACCGTACCCGATCAGCGCCCTCGCGATCCTCGACCCCGGCTCGAGCGCGATCCTGACGCTCGAGACGTAGGTCCGGACGCACCGAGCGAACCCCTTTCCGATGCCCGAGATCACCCTCGATACCGAGTCCCTCGGCTACATCCGCCTCTTCGAGGAGCGGACGGGGGCGCGTGTGAAGGACTGCCTCTCCGCCGAGGACAAGCTGGTCTTCCTCGTCTATCCGGGGGAGGTCCACAAGGCGGTCGGCCCCGGCGGGGTCCTCGTCGACCGGCTCAAGGGCATGCTCAAGAAGGAGATCCAGGTCGTCGAGTGGGCGGACGACCCCGAGACGCTCGTCAAGAACATCTTCTACTGGTACTCGCCGAAGAAGGTCGAGTTCGGGCCGAAGGGAAAGGGCCGGCACGCGACCGTCACGGTCGACCCCGCGTGGAAGGCCCGCGCGATCGGCAAGGCGGGGAAGAACCTCAAGGTCGCGCGCTCGATCCTCCTAAGGCACACCGACGTCGTGTCCGTGAGCGTCGCCTAGGCTCCGCACGACCTTCGGAAGCGCCTCCCCGGAACCGGGGACCGGCCCGACAAAGTAAGAACCGCCGGCCGCTCGGGCCCGCACCGGAGACTGCCGATGACCAAGGTCCGCGCGGTCCTCTTCGACCTCGGCGGCACGCTCGTCGACGAGCGGGACATCGGCGGCTGGACCGACCTCGCCCACCGGCTGTACCTCGACTTCGGGACGGACGAGCTCGCGCATGCCTACGGGGAGGTCCTGACGGAGGTCGACGCGGAGCCCCCGCTCCCCGACCGGGAGGCGCGGTTCCTCGACTTCTGGCGCCGGACCCTCGCCCGCGCGGCGGGCCGGGACGTCACGGAGACGACGCTCGAGAAGTTCGTGCGGGGCCTGCGCGCGGGCGGCGTGACGCTCCAGCTCTACTCCGACGCGCGCCGCTGCCTCGATCAGCTGCGCCACGAGCGCCGCCGGCTCGCGGTCGTCTCGAACTCGACGAGCGAGGCGCGGGTCCGCCAGATCCTCGACCACGCCGGGATCCTCGAGTACTTCTCCCGGGTCGTCTCCTCCGGCACGGAGGGGGTCGAGAAGCCGAGCCCCGAGATTTTCCGGCGCGCCGTCCGACGCCTCGAGGTCGCCCCCTCGGAGGCGCTCTACGTCGGGAACCTCGCCTACACCGACGCGAAGGCGGCGCAGGCCGCCGGGCTGTTCGGCGTGTGGCTCAACCGCGACGGGTTCGGCTACGGAGTCGACCCGCCCGAGATCACGTCGCTGCTCGAGGTGCCGCTCTGCGTGCAGCGGATCGAGGGCGGGCTTCCGATCGTCTGAATCGGGAGCGGGGCGTGGCGCCTCGTTAAATAGCAACGGTTTCTCCTCACGGGCGGCCCGGCGGACCTCTTCGGAAGCCCGCCCGACCGACGCCGCCACGGCGAGCCGGGGACCCGTGAACCGAGCTCCTCCGGGCGACGCCACAGATGGCCCGACAGGGCGTGGAGCCCCGAGAACCCCTCCCCGGAGACGGGGAGCGACCTCTCAGGACTGACGGAGGAGACGTACGCAATCGAGTGCTCAATCAGAGCAAAGAGCAATTCCGCCAGTCAGGGATCGGTCACGATCGAGTCACGTATTCCCGCACACGCGAAGTGTGCCTACAAATCCGGTTGATCCTGCCGGCGGGCACCGCTATTGGAGTTCGCTTAAGCCATGCGAGTCGAGAGGGGTAAGCCCTCGGCGCACTGCTCAGTAACACGCGGACAATCTGCCCTCGAGACGGGGATAACCCCGGGAAACTGGGGATAATACCCGATAAGCCTGGGATGATGGAAGGCTCTCAGGTTCAAATCTTTCGGGGCTCGAGGATGGGTCTGCGGCCTATCAGGTAGTAGGGGGTTTCACGGACCCCCTAGCCGAAGACGGGTACGGGCTTTGGGAGAAGTCGCCCGGAGATGGATTCTGAGACACGAATCCAGGTCCTACGGGACGCAGCAGGCGCGAAACCTCCACAATGTGGGCAACCACGATGGGGGAACTCCAAGTGCCTACC
>JASHYY010000053.1 GCA_030042815.1 Thermoplasmata archaeon
TCCGTCCGATCCGGCCCTTCGTTCTGGACCGGAACAATTACTTGTTCTTCCGTGAGGCCATCCTTGACTCCCTCCTGCGCGGGGACTGGCGCGCTCTCGGCGTCGAGGGTCCTCTTCCTCGACTGCTCCTCACGGACGACGAATGGGGGTATCTAGAGCACGCCAGTCAACGGTGGCGAGAGTACGTCCGCGTCGAACCTCCGATTGTCGGTCGGAAGTGACGGTAGAGAGCCGGTTCGCCTTGGGGTCGGGCCGTGACGAAGGGGTCAACAAGACCGCGTGACGCCGTCGCCGATCCGCCTCGCCAGCCCCCACCGTCAGGATATCGACATGACCTCGGCGCTCCGAGATTGAGCACTCACGCGGACGGCTTGCGAGTGAACCCGAACCCCCCCACGAGCACCTTCGGCGTCCGGTGGTTCTTCACGAAATCGAAGAACGCACGATTGAATCCGATGTCATCGGACCCGAGGATCGCCCCGGGGTTCAATCGCGGCCATGCGTTCTCGTACTCGAAGCTCATCGCTTCGTACGTGTGCTCGCTGTCGTGGAAAAACAAGCCGAGGGCCGGTATCGATGCCAGGACCTTCGGCAGGACCAGGCGAGTATCGCCCAGGTGGAACTGCCAGTGGGGTCGGAGCTCCTCGGGGACGAGCCAACCGGGCTCCTGACCCTTTGCGACATCGATGGCGTCGGCCCTCCGATACTCTGAGTTGAGATCCTGGCCCGGCGGAAGGTCGATCGAGTGGAGCATCCCGCTCCCGTTCGCCCTGATGGCGGCCAGAAAGTAGTACGTGGACGAACCATTCGCGACCCCCGTCTCGAGCACGACCTCCGGTCGAAGCGCTCGGGTGATGGCGTAGAGGACCGGTCCGCGGTCCTGGGTCGCGGTGGCGCCGGGAAATCTCCCGGGTTCCCACGCCGCTTCGCGTAAGCGCCGCTGTATCTCGCGGGTGATGGCCCCGGCTTCGCCGATCCACTGATGGAGCTCTCGAGAAGTCGCCTTCCCGCCCATCAGTTTGGAGAGCGCCGCCGGTGCCCGGAGAAAATGCCACGACCGCAGAGGGTGCTGAAGGGCGAAACGCGTCACCATACCGGTTTCAGAGGGGCCGGTGGGAGGGCCGGACGATATCATCCTTTCCGTGAGGATTCGCGCCGGTCGCCTCCGGGGACAAGGGGGCCGTCACCAACCCCGTCGGCGAACCCAGCCAATCAGTCCGACCCTCCACCTCGCCGGAAGGTGGTTCATGACGGGGTAGACGAGCACGCCGTACCTCGACGCCGTGTCCTGAACGACCGTCATCATGGGTCGCGCCCCGAGGTCGACCACGAGGCCCTCCTTCGTGCAGAAGCGAACCCACTTTCGGATCCATTTTCCCCGCTTCACTACGCCCGTGACCGGGTAGAAGAACGCGGGACGACGGGTCGTGTAGAATCCATCTCCCAAGGCGTCGCTTCGCCGCGAGCCGAATCGTTCCATGTCCCACGCCGTCTCTCCGTCCTTGAGCAGGGAGAGGAAGGTTTCCCGGTTCCAGATCGAGGCCTGGTTGGCTACCCGGTAGGGGGTCCCGGGCTCGATTCTGCCCACCGTCGGAAAGCCCGGAACCTGCCCATTGGGAGGAAAATCGGCTCGGAGACGAAGGTAGACGCCGTGAAGCTCCTTGAGGATCCGGAAGTAGTCAAGGACCTCACCCGTCCGGACCGTTCTCGTGAGGAAGAAGTCCTCCTGGAGGATCAGGACGTACGGAGTCGGGATCCGCAGCATGAACTCCTTGTTCGTGTGGGCCCAGCTGAGGTCATCCCCCACCGGAACCGTGTGGACCGTGCCGTGATCGAAGGCCCGGTGATTCGTGCAGAGGAATACGCGAAACGGACAATCGGGCCAGTGCTTCTCAAAGAAGTAGAAGAACGACGGCCACAGGTCGGAGTACCGGTCGCAGGACATCACCGCGATGGAGAGCTCCCGAGTGAGAGGATCCGAGGCGGGGTTCTGCGACATGTTCCACTGGCACGGCTCAACCCCACGGGAGAGCCCACCCGGTCGAGACGCGACGGGGGTTCATCTCTTAGTGCGCACCGTGGAGGGAGAGATTTCTGATCACGCGAGCGAGCCGGTCTTATATATCGGACGGGGGGCACGGGTCGCTGGAGTGGCGGTGTGTCGGGCCCCGCGCTGAACCAGCCCCCGGAAGACCCTCTCGCTCCTTTCCTCCTCGACCCCAACGGCAAGGCGGCGGCCCGACGAGGACGCCGCTACGCCGTGCAAGAGCTCCGACGACTTTTGCGGGCGGGAGCCGGTCGCCGGCTCGAGCGCGAGCGGCCCGAGGAATACGAACGGTTCCGGTCCCTCGCTCCCCGGTACCCCGACGTCCTTCGGGACCTTCTGCGGAGGTTCCCCTCTCCGCCCGCGGAGCCGACCTGGGCCGGAGTGTACGCGGGGCTGGTGCAGCTGATGGTTCCGACGCCGCCGTTCGCCTTCCTGAGATGTCCCCCTCTCTCCCGAGGGGGCGCGTACTGGGACGCCTACGATGCCGTCGTGGCGGCGGAGCTGAAGGGGGTCGAAGAGTGGCTTCAAACGATGTCGGTCAACCCCACCGACATTCTCCGCGAGAACGCCGTCGGAGGTCCGTACCCCTACGACCGTCGATATCCGACCTCGAGCATGCTGGTCCAGCATGCCGTGCATGTCTGCTCTCTCTGGAAGGAGATCGGGATCC
>JASHYY010000054.1 GCA_030042815.1 Thermoplasmata archaeon
CCCGTCCCGGCGCCGGCCGCCCCGGGCGACCGCGCGGGTCCGCCGTCGGCCGAGCGGGCCGCCGTCGAGGAGCGCGTCCGCGCGGCGCTCAAGAACATCTACGACCCCGAGATCCCGATGAACGTCATTGACCTCGGCCTGATCTACGGCATGGTCTGGACCCCGTCCGGCGGCCTCACGATCCGGATGACGCTGACGAGCCCGGGGTGCCCGGCGGTCGAGGCGTTCGCCGAGGAGGTCACCCGCGCCGCGCGCGACGCGTCGGGGCTCCCGGACGTCACGGTCGAGATCGTCTGGGAGCCGCCGTGGGGCCCGGATCGGATGAGCGATTTCGCCCGCCGCCAGTTCGGCTACGCCTGACCGGCGCCCCGCAAAGCTCTATTTTCCGGCACTCCCCTCGGCCCGCGAGGCGCGGCATGAAGTGCGAAGGGTGCGGGGCCGACCTGGCGGACACGGCGAAGGCGTGCGGCGCGTGCGGACGAGAAGTGGGCCTGGGTCACCGGGCGGCGGGCGAGACCGCCCACGTCGCGAAGGAGACCGGGGTCGCCGCCGGCAAGGTCGGGCGCGGCCTGGTCGGCGGAGTGAAGGGGTTCGCGGCCGGTGCCAAGAAGGGCTTCAAGGGCTCGGACGAGGAGAAGAAAGAGTAGACGGACCGGCCCCACACTGTCGGGCCCCGCCCGAGCCCGGGACCCACAGGTTCTTCCGCGGTGGCCGCGCTATGTACCGCGGGCGACCATGGGGGGAACGCCGACGGAGTCATTCCGGGCCGACGGGCTAGCGGTCGACCCGAAGGAGGTCGTCCGGTCGGGCTGGAACCTCGTCTCGACGATCTACCGCCCCTCCCACGCTCCCGCCGACGCCTTCGGCCACACGGTCGCCGACCACGAGCGCTGGCTGCGCCCGTTCTTCCGGGCCGTCCCCCGCGGGAGCGACGTCCTCGACCTCGGCTGCGGCTGCGGGATGCCGGACGCGCTGCTCCTCTGCGAGCGGTTCCGCGTCACGGGCATCGACATCTCCGACGTCCAGGTCGACCGCGCCCGGCGGCTGGTCCCCTCGGCCCGGTTCGTTCGGGCCGACATGACGCGGGTCCGGTTCCGGTCGAACACGTTCGGGGGGATCCTCTGCCTCTACTCGCTAATCCACGTCCCGCTCGACGAGCAGCCGAAGCTGATCGAGCGCATCCACGACTGGCTGCGACCGGACGGGATCCTCTTGATCATCACGGGCCAGAAGGCGTACACCGGCGTCCAGGAGCACTGGCTCGGGTCGAACGCCGCGATGTTCTGGAGCCACGCGGACGCCGACACCTACGAGCGGTGGTTCGAGCGGGCCGGCTTCGAGGTCCTCCGGCGGACCCACGTGCCCGAGGCCGGCGACGGCCACGCCCTCTTCCTCGCCCGGAAGCGACGGCCCGGCACCGGCTCGGTCGACGAGCCCGACGACGCCCCCGGCACCGGCCGCGCGGGTCCCGTCCGCCCGTCGGGCGCCTTCTGATCCGTCTCCCCGGGGGGCCGCCGGGCCGGGGCCGTTTCGACATCTCCCCGCGACGGAGATACTCTCCCGACCCGGTTCCCCGGGCACGTCGGCGTTCCAGGTCCGCGTCTTTCGCACTCCGGACGGTTACCTCGCCTGGGTCGACGGGCTCGGCACCGTCGAGGCCCCGACCCTCACGGCCGCCCGCCGGGAAGCGCGGAAGCTGGTCGGGTGCGTCGTCGGGGGCGCGTTCCCCGACCGGCCGGACATCGACCCGGCCGGCGCGGTCGAGGTACTGCGGTTCCGCGTCGACGTCCGTCAGTGCGGTCGGCGGACCCGGCCGCGCGGGCGTCCGTCTACGGGCGCATCGTCAGCTTCGGCACCTTGAGCTCCCACACCCAGTAGTGGGCCTCCGGGTACCCGCACCAGCGGACCCGGATCTCCCGGTCCTCGTAATGCCCGACCGGACGGCCGCACTTCGGACACCGCTCCTCCCGGGGCGTGCCGCCGAGCTCGGGCGCCGCCACGGCGCCGCCACGCGGCCGCGCCTCTTGAGCTCGCCGCGCGCTAGACCCGGCCCGGCTCACCGGCCGGCGTAGAGGATCCAGCTCCCGAAGCCGCCCCAGACGACGCCCGTCGACTCGCGCCGGAAGCCGGCCCGGCGCAGCGCGTCGAGGTGGGTCTCGAGCGGGAGGTCGCCGTGGCGCGGGTGCTGGGCGGACCGGCGCTCCTGCTCCGCGAAGTACGGCGCGAGCCCGGGGAACCGCTCGGCCGCCTCCCACCACTCCTTCCAGGGGGCCCAGCGCTCGGCGCGCGTCCGTCCCTTCCTCTCCCGCCGCGAGAGGCGGTCGGCGAGGCGCGCGAGCCCTTGCGCCTCGGGGCCCCAGGGAAAGTGGTCTCCGTTCAGGAAGACCCCGCCGGGGCGGAGGAGCCGGTGGAGGTCCCGGTAGAGCGCCCGCAGGTCCGGCTCGGGCAGCCAGTGGAGCGCGGTCGTGCTGAGCGCGGCGTCGACGCGGCGCGTCGGGAGCGCCCGGGTCCACCCCGGCGACCCGAGCTTCGCGTCGACCCAGGAGAGCCGGCCGCCGAGCGACCCGAGCGCGCCCTGCCCGATCCGACGCGTCACCGGGTCGTAGTCGACCGCGACGGACCGCGCCCCGGGGAACCGGCGCAGGAGACGGACGGAGAGCGAACCGGGTCCCGCGCCGAGGTCGAGCACGGTGAACCGTTTCGGGAGGCTGGCCGCGACGATGTCGAACATCACCTCGAACCGGCGCTCCCGCTGCGGGTTGAACGCTTCCTGCTGGTGGTCCCAGCTTCGAAGCAGCCGCACCCAGTCCGACCGACGCACCCGGGTCGCCATCGCTCGCCCGCTCTCGAGCCTCGCCCCGGTACGGAACGCGCGGAGGACTTGAGCGTGACCCGACGCACGATACCGGCGCGTCGGGCGGCCGGCCCGGGCGACGCGTCCGGAAGGCAAATGGTAAATACGGTGCCCCAAGTGGCCGACGCCTTGACG
>JASHYY010000055.1 GCA_030042815.1 Thermoplasmata archaeon
GTGGTGAAGCTCGTCGGGGCGGGTTACCTGGTCTATCTCGGGGTCCATCGCATCCTTCCAAAGGAAACTTCACGGACACAAGAGATGAAACCGACGACCCCGCTCCGGGACCTGGTCGATGGATTCGTGGTCAATCTCTTCAACCCGAAAGTGGCCCTGTTCTTCTGCGCGTTCCTGCCGCAGTTCGTCGACCCCGCGGCCGGGTCCGTGGCCGAGCAGATCTTCCTCCTGGGACTCGTTTGGGTAGGCCTCGCCTCCTGCACCGACTCGCTGTACGTGATTCTCGGGTCGAGCGCCTCCCAGCGGGTCAAGCGGTGGGCCACCGGGAACTCCGTCTTGGTCCGTAGCCAACGGTTCGTCACGGGCGGCGTTTACGTGGCGCTCGGTCTGGCGGCGGCGTTGACCAGCTCAACGGAGAACTGGTAAGGCACGGAACGCCGCGGGCCGACCGTCGTGCAATGCTCTGTGCGAATGGCGGCCGGGGCCGCGGCGGTCGCACGAACCGCCGTCGGGGGAGACGATGCCGTTATCCTGCCCAAGCCGTCCTCGGGTGGATGTGCGAATTGTGTACTTCGACCGGAAGTGCCGACGAAGAGGGAGGAACTCCGACGGAGTGCGTCTGCTCCTGCCTCCCCAAGGACCTGCTTCCGAGTCCGAAGCGTTGCCGGATCTGTTTCCACGACCTTCGGAGGGCCGACCCGCGGGACGAGGGGCCGATGGCCGGCCCGTTGTTGTAGTGGCTGAGGACCCGATCGCGGGTCCGACGGAGCGCGGACTTCCCCGCGACGTTCGGGTGTCATCGATGCGTTCGCCCTCGAGGGGGAAGGATTCTCGCTCCTTCGGATCGTAGCGGGCCGTCACGCATGCCCCGGGAGCGGCGCCAGCCGTACCCGGCAGGTAGGTCCAGAATCGCGAGTCAGTGCACGTCCGACATTTCCGACGACTCCGGCGGGGTGGTCCAGTCGGTTTAGGGTCTGGACCCGAAAGGGGTTGGACACGAATGGACACGGGGGGATTTGAACCCCCGACCTCTGCTTTGCGAAAGCAGCGATCTTCCGCTGATCTACGTGCCCACCGAGGTCGGGGGAAGGAACGGCCCGCTTAAGGGTTTGGAAACTGCCGGGGTTCCGGCGATTCCGCGGGTGGGCCTACGGCCCCGGTCGGAGCAGCCGGGCGAAGCGGACGAGTTCGGTCAGATGGTCGGCGATGAACTTTCGGGCCGTTTCGTCGGTCAGTACCCCGTCCGCGTTGAACTTCTGAGCGGCGAACGGGACGATCACCTCGGGCCGATTGATCGGGAACATGTTGACGAAGACCATCGCGCGGCGTAGGTCGTACTGGGCGCGGGCGCCGCCGAGCATCCCGACGCTCGCGCTCATGATCCCGGCGGGCTTGCCGTTCCAGACGTTCTCGTGGTACGGTCGGGAGCCCCAGTCGAGGGCGTTCTTCTCCGCGGCGGACAGGGTGTAGTTGTGCTCGTTGAGGGAGAAGAGGATCGCGTCGGCCGACCGGGCCTGCTCGCGGAACGCGCGAACCGGCTCGGGCGGGCTCTTCTCGTCGTCCTGGTTGAACAGGGGGAACCCGTGGATGTCGGCGAGCTCGATCCGGACGTCCTTCGGCGCGACCTCCACGGCGGCCCGGAGGAGGCCGAGGCTGTAGGCGTTCTTCCGCAGGCTTCCCGGCACGCCGAGGATCCGTAGTTCGCTCACCGGTCCGTACCTCGGCGCGGCGAGGTCGAGGGCTCGAATAAGGTCGTCCCCCGAGGTCCCGAGCGACCGGCTCCCGGGTGGCCCCCTAGGAGGGCACCGAGAGGGCCGCGGCCCGGGGGTCCGGGTCGGCGGAAGCGGTCGAGGTGCCCGGAGCCTTTTCGCCCGAGGGGCCGAACGCACCGGTCGCCCCGCCCGAAGACGGCGGGCGCGCGGAGGAGGACCGGGCCGACGACGGACGCCGGACCGCGACCAGGCGCCGCTCGTCGGAGTCGTAGCGGAACAGCTCGGCATACCGGCCCCAGTTCACGATGTTCTGGACCGCCTCGTCGGCGGGGGCCGTCGTGAAGGAGACAATCTGGTTGAGCTCCTCGTCCGAGAGGCAGTGGTCGGGGGCGTTGTCGAGGGCCCGCAGGATCGTCTTGAACAGGGTCGTCCGGCGGAGCTGGTCGCGGAGGATCGCCTTGCGGTCCCGGATTGTGCCCTGGATGAGCCGCTTCCCGAGGTCGGTGAACGTCGCGCGGCCGTCGGAGACCTTCAGCAGCTGGAGGACCTCGGCGTACTCGAGGGACGGGAGGATCTCGTCGATCTCGAGGTCGAGGTCGTCCGCGAGGCGGGCCACCTCCTCGGAGCCGCCGTGGGAGTTCAGCAACACGAGGAGACCCATCATCTCCGTCGGGCTCGCTTTGGGGAATGCGGTCGGCACGTTCGTGAAAGGGGGCACTTCCCTACGGCGGGTGGCGCCTATAAGTCTTATCCGGCGCGCGGCGCGGTTTCCGCGGCCGGAGCTCCGCCGAGCGGTTGTCCGCCCTCCGTGATGAGCGAGTAGACCCGGTCGGTGAGGTCGTAGAACGCGCTCGATTTGCGGTCGCGCGGCCGGGGAAGGTCGATCGGGACCTCGGCGAGGATGTGGCCGGGCCGGCGAGAGAAGACGATCACCCGGTCCGCGAGCTCGATCGCCTCCTCGATGTTGTGGGAGACGAGGAGCACCGCCTCCGGAGGAAGCTGGGGGTCCCGCCAGAGCTGGAGGACCTCCTCGCGCAGACTCGCCGCGGTCAAGGGGTCGAGGGCGCTGAACGGTTCGTCCATCAAGAGGACCGCCGGTTCCACCGCCAGGGCCCGGGCGAGCCCCACGCGCTGGCGCATCCCGCCGGAGAGCTCGCGCGGATACGCCTCTTGGAACCCGTCGAGCCCCGTGACCCCGATGTACCGCTCCACCTGCGGCGCGATCCGCTCCGGCGGCCACCCAAGGGCCTCGAGACCGAACGCCACGTTCTGGCTCACCGTGAGCCACGGGTAGAGCGCGAAGCTCTGGAAGACCATCGCCATCTGGGAGCAGACGCCCAAGACCGGCTGGTCCCGGAAGACGATCTGCCCCGCGCTCGGCCGATCGAGTCCCTGGATTAGGCGCAGGAGCGTCGACTTCCCGCAACCGGAAGGGCCGACGATGGCGAGGAAATCCGAGTCCTTCACCTCGAACGTGATGTCCTGCATGATCGTCATCGTGCCGTGGCGGGAAGGGAAGCTCTTGTCGACGTGCTCGACCCGGATCAGCGACACGGTCTGCCCACCTGTTCCCGCCCTCCCCGGCGTCCGTCAGTCGTAGCGGTATTGCTCGACCGCCCGGCGGTAGAGTGGCTTCCATATGAGCTCGTTGATGGTGATGACCGCGAGGATTAGCGTGAACAGCGCGGCGACCATCAACGCGTACCCGCCCGGCTCGACGTAGCCGATGTCGAGCTGCTGACCGATCCCGAACAGGCTGAGCGTGTGCGGGCCGGCCTGGAGGTATTCGGCCACGATCAGCGTGTTCCAGCCGCCGCCGAAGGCCGTGATCGATCCCGTGATCAGGGCCGGGAAAATCCCGGGAATGAGGACGCGCCGGAGGAACTTGCGACCCTTCAACCCGAACGACCGGGCCGCCTCCTCGAGGTCGGGCGGGAGTGCCCGGATGCCGGAAAGGAGATTGAAGAACAGATACCAGATCATCCCTGTCATCAGCATCAGGATCGCGGCACCCTCGGCCGAGATGTACGGAATGAGTACGAAGATGATCACCGGGAACAGCGCGGTCGCCGGGAACGATGCGACCACCTCGATCACCGGAAGGCCCACTCGACCGGCGCGGGGCCGACGCGCGACGTAGATGGCGAGCGGGAGGGAGACCGCGAGGCAGACGGCGTAGGCACCCACGACGCGGACGATCGACGCGCCCATCGCGAACGGAAGGTGGAAGATCTGGGTGCGGACCGAAGGGGCGATCGGACCCGAGAACACGTGGAAGACCCCGACCACGATCGCGATGAGCATCAGCCAGACGATGACGAGGATCGAGCCCAAGGCGACGTAGTAGGCCGCGGTGCGTCGCCGTTCGCTCGGCTTGCCGCCCGCTCCGACCGTGATCGCCGCGAGCTGGACGAACGGCGTGCTGATCCGGGTCACCCCCGTGCGCACGCCGCGCGTGACGTACGTGGCGGCTCGCCGGAAGCGCCCGGTCGTGTCGCGCGCGGGCGCGATCGCCCCGCTCTCCCCGGACGGCGACTGGTCGTAGCGGAACCGCTCCGCCCATCGCCCGAGCGGCCGCCAGACGGCGAAATCGAGGAGTGCGATCACGATGACGAGAACAATGATACCGGCGAGGAACTGGCTCGTGTTGCTGTGGTAGGCCGCGTCGTACAGCATGCTGCCGATCCCTGCGAGCGCGTGGGAGTTGGTGTTGTTCG
>JASHYY010000056.1 GCA_030042815.1 Thermoplasmata archaeon
AGCCGAAGAAGCCGCCCGTCCCGGCGCCCGCGCCCCGGGTCGCGGCGAAGCCCGCCGAGCGCCCGCCTCCGCGCGCGCCGGCCCACCCCGTCGTCGCCCGAGTGAAGCGCCCCGAGGTGAGGCGCCCTGCCCGCCGCCGGTAGCCCCGCGCCGTTCCGGAAGGCCCAGCGCTACATCGCCGAGCGGGTGACCGACGCGCTCGACGCGATCGATCCCGCGGCGATCTCCCGCGTGGTCGACATCCTGGCCCGCGCTCCGGCGATCTTCGTCTACGGCGCGGGGCGCAGCGGGATCATCGGCCGCGCGTTCGCGATGCGCCTCGTCCAGGCCGGTCTCCGGGCCTACGTCATCGGCGAGAGCGTCACGCCGATCGTGACCGCGCACGACGCGGTGTTCATCCTCTCGGGCCAGGGGGAGAGCTACTCGTCCATCCAGACGGCGAACATCGTGCGCCGGGAGGGGGCGCAGCTGATCGTGCTCACGTCGCGGCCGGGCTCGAAGATCGCGCACACCGCGACGCTCCTCCTGCTCGTCGAGTTCGACGAGGACCCCGAGAGGCCCCGCCTCGCGCCGCTCGGCACGCTGTTCGAATCGGCGAGCCTTCGGCTGACCGACGGCCTCATCGCCGAGCTGATCCGGGCGCGCGGCGAGACCGAGGAGTCGATGCGTCGGCGCCACGCGATCATGGTCTAGCGCCGCCGGCGCGCCAAACCTTAAGGGGGCCGCTCCTTCCCGCCCGACGTGGCGCGCACCCGCGACCCGCCCGCGCATTCGCTCGTCCCCGTCCCGTCCCGTTTCTTCGTCACGAGCGGCAAGGGGATCAACAAGACGAGCGAGCTCAACGCGTTCGACCTCGCGCTCCTCCAGGCCGGGATCGGCGAGCAGAACCTCGTCAGCGTCTCGTCCGTCCTCCCGATCGGAATCCGCCAGATCGACCGCGAACCGATCGCGCGCGGGGCGATCACCCACTGCGTGCTCTCCCGCCACGGCGGCGGCGAGGGCGAGGTGATCAGCGCCGGCATCGCCTACGGGTTCCGGGTCGACGGCCAGGGCGGCTACGTCGCCGAGGGGCATCTCCACGGGACGCAGAAGTCGCTCAAGGAGTTCCTCAAGTGGCGGATGGAGGAGATCGCGCACTTCCGCGGCGTCGAGCTCCGTCGGATCCACTACCGCACCGAGGAGCTCTCGATCCCGATGGACCATTACGGGGTCTGCATCGCCGCGTGCGTCTTCCTGCCGTAGCCCGGGGGACCGGGCGCGCTAGAGGAGCCGTCGGAACAGCAGCTTGTCCTCGAGGCTCCCGTCGATCGTGAGCTTGCGGGTGACGAGGGCCTTCATCGGCCCGATCTCCTTGCGCACGAGGCCGTGGAACGTCGCGACGTCCGTCGTGATCTTGAGGTCGGGCCGGGGCGCGTGCCCGGACCTTAGGTTCGCGAGCCGCCCGTGGGCGAGGTCGACCGCGTAGGTCCCGCCGTCCGTGAGCCGGATCTGGATCGTCCGCTCGATCCCGTCGAGCTCCTCCGCGGTCGCGGGGTTCCGCTCGGCGTGGCGATTGAACCGCTCGACGACCGACGCGAGCGTCTCCTCGACGGTCACGGACCGAACGCCTCGAGGGTTGGACCCGGTCGAACGGGTTTAACCCTTTGCACCGTCCGCCACGTCCGGCGGATCCAGGGCGGCGGCAGGCCGTCCGACGCGAGGTGCCGCCGCACCGCGGCCACCGTGCGCGGGTCGCACGGATAGCCGCTGCCGATCTCCTCGCCGAGCTCCGACGCGAGCACGGCGATCGCACGGTCGCGCTCGACCTTCGCGACGATCGACGCGGCGCCGACCACGCGGTTGTCGCGGTCGGCGTGGTGGCGAGCGATGACGCGCACCGGGGTCCCGGCGAACGCCCGGACGGCCCGACCGAACCGGGCCGCGTTGGGGTCGCACGCGTCCAGGTGGGCGACGTCCGGTGCGAGCTCCCGCACGAGCCGGCCGAACGCTCGGGCCTCGAGCTCGTTCAGCCCCCGCCGCACGACGAACCGGTCGATCTCGGGAGCGCCCACGACGACCGTCCGGCACTCTCCGAGCCGTCGGAGCGCTCCGTAGACCTCGAGGCGGCGCGTCGGCGAGAGCGTCTTCGAGTCCGCGGCCCCCGCCCGTCGCAGCTCGTCCAGGCGGTCCCGCGCGATGAGGAAGCCCCCGACGACGAGCGGGCCGACGACGCTGCCGCGTCCGGCCTCGTCGACGCCGAGGATCTGCTCCGCGACCGTGGGCGTCTCCCGCCCGGGGGCGAGGCCGGTCCGCCCATTAAGCCGGTGCGGCGGTGGCGGAGCCGGCCGGCGGGGGGCTCGGAAGGCCGGACGAGGGCCGGGCCCGGCCGCCCGGCGGGGAACGACCTTCGGGAGTGCCTCCCCGCGCCGTCAAAGGTCAAATAGGCCCCATCGCTCGGACCGACCCTCTCTCGGAGGACCGTTGGGGATCTGGCAGGGCCGACCGCACCGCAAGCGCACGGGCGGACGCCTTCGCCCGATCCGCAAGAAGCGACGGTTCGAGATCGCCCGGGAGCTCCAGCACGCGACCGTCGGCGGCGGCACGGTGAAGAAGTACCGCGTGCGCGGGCGCAACCGCAAGCTGCGGATCCTCACCGCCCAGACGATCAACGTCTTCGACCCGGCGACGAAGAAGATGCAGCCGGCGAAGATCGTGACCGTCCGGGAGAACCCCGCGAACCCGAACTACGTCCAGCGGAACATCATCACCCGGGGCGCGATCCTCGAAACGGACCTCGGCCTCGTCCGCGTGCGATCGCGTCCGGGACAGGACGGGGTCCTGAACGGGGTCCTCGTCCCCGCCCCGGCCTCCGCGTGACGCGGAGCGCCGTCGAC
>JASHYY010000005.1 GCA_030042815.1 Thermoplasmata archaeon
AGAGGACAAGGACCGGTGCGCTCTCGTGATGGTGGCCCTCCGTGCCGGGCCGGGGACCCCTTCGATCGTGGCCCATGCAGAGTATGTCCGCGACGCCCCCCAGGCTTCGGCCGCCGAGGTCGCCTTCCTCGTCGAGGACGCCTACCAAGGGCACGGATGCGCGACCGTTCTCCTCTGGCGCCTCGCGCGGGCCGCCCGAGTCTCCGGGGTTCGGGAATTTCATGCCGCGGTCCTGATGGAGAACGACCAGATGCTCGAAGTGTTCCGCGGCTGCGGGTACCCGATCGAGGAATGGTGGGGACCGGACGCCGTTCAGGTCACGCTCGCGATCTCCCAGCGGGCCGAGCCGAATTTCCCCCGACCATCGAACCCCGTGTCGCACTCCTAGCCGCGTCGACCGCCAGCGTCGCGTTCCCCCGGTAGCGGCCGGGTGAGCGAGGCCTTTTTCCCCCGTGACCCCTTCTCTCCGGTGCCATGCCGAAGGTCGAAGTGCGGTCGAGCGAGAACGGCCCCAACATCATCCTCGTCAACGGAAAGTTCAGCCTCGCGCTCTGCCGGTGCGGACATTCGTCCCAGAAGCCGATGTGCGACGGCACCCACGCGAAGGTCGGCTTCAAGGCCCCGAAGGCCGAGATCGTCGTCGTCGAGTAGCCGAGCGGCGGAACGCCCGCGCGGAGACACGCGGTCGGGCCGACGGTCGCACGCCCACGTAGAGCCCCCGCTCGGAGGCGAACCGGCTTCGGACCCGCCGCACTCGGAGCCCCGCGCGAAGGAACGCGTCGCGCATGGTCGAGTCCGTGAACAGAACGAGCTCGTGCCGTTCGACCCAGTGGCGGATCCGACCGCGGTCGAGAGCGAGGTAATGCATGTCCATCAACGAGCGGTCCCCCCGGCGCTCGGACGTGTTCATCCGCGCGATCGGAGATTCCGCGGTCCCGTAGTTCTGCAAGTGGACCGCGCCGACCCGGTAGTTCGACGGAGCCAGCCACGGCTCGACCAGCAGCACGCCGCCGGGAGCGAGATGCCGGGCGAAGTTCCGCAAGGTTCGGTCGAGGTCTGCGCGCGAGCGGACGTATCCGATCGCGGAGAAGAGGCAGGTGATGGCGTCGAACTCCTCGGCGAACCGGTAGGTCTGCATCGTCGCTCGGACGAAGCGGGCGCCGGGGACCTTTCGTCGGGCGATCGCCAGCATGTGCGGGTTCGAGTCGAGACCGGTGACTTCGTACCATCGGCCCAGGTAGCGCAGGTGCTCTCCCGTGCCGCAGGCGACGTCCAGGAGCCGACGCGCGTCCGGAGGTCCGTAACGGCGCACCAGTTGGCGGACGCGACGCGCTTCCGCACGGTAGTCCTTCCAGGCGTAGACCCGGTCGTAGATCTCGGCCGACCGCCGGTACGGCGCCTCGAGCGAGATGGCGCGGCCCGGCACGCGCCCGCGACGGCGGGAGCCGATATCACGCTAGCGAGGACCGCGGTCGACCCGGCCCCGTCCGTGGAAGGGTCCGCGGTCGGCCCGCCAGGAGTCGGGCTACAGTCGGATCACGGTCTTCCCGACGGCGTGGCCGGCCCGGATCTCCGCGAGGACGGCCGGAGCCTCCTCGAGCGAAACGACGCGTTCCACCGGGACCCGAATCCGTCGTTCCGCCACCTCTCGGACCAGTCGGTCGAGGAGCGCCGAAGACGGCTCGAGGTTGATGTTGAACGCATCCACCGACCGGCGGGGGGTGGAGGACGGGTCGGCCGCATACACCGTCGAGCCGGCGCGCCCGCGGTCCCGCACCAGATCGAACGTCGAGCGGAAGCCGTCCGCACCCTGCATGAGGTCGAGGAGCGCGTCGACCCCGTGCGGATACGAGGCGTGGACCGTGTCGCTCCAGTCCGGGCGGGTGATATCCACCACCTCGTCCGCGCCCAGCGAACGGACCCGCGCCTCCGCCGGGCCGCGGGCCGCTGCGACCACGCGCACTCCGCGCGCGTGCGCGAGCGGAACGACGATCGAACCGATCCCTCCCGAGGCGCCCACCACGAGAAGGGAACCCCCCGTCGGGACGGAAAGACGGTCGAGCGCGTAGAGCGCCGTCATGCCGGCGGTCGGAAGCGCGGCGGCGTCGAGGTCGGAAAGGCCGGCCGACGGGGAGGAGACGCCGATCGACTCGGGCACGACGGAGTACTCCGCGTACGTGCCGACGCCGACCGGGTCGTGAAGGAATTGCCCGAAGACCCGGTCGCCCTCGGAAAAGCGGCGGACCCCGGGTCCGACCGCGGCCACGGTCCCTGCCCCGTCGACTCCGAGCACCAGCGGGAAGTGGGTCGGTCGTCCCTTCAGCACTCCATTCGCGATCTTGGCATCGTACGGGTTCATGCCCGCCGCGGCCAGGCGGACCTGCACCTCGCCTGCGCTGGGGACCGGCTCCGGGAGGTCGAAGAGACGAGGTTCGGCACCGAACTCCTTCACCGCGACGGCGCGCATGCCGTCCCCAGTCCCCTCCCCTATGAAACCTGCCGGGGAACGACGGCGGCCCCGGCGGTCAGGGTAATAGGGGGAGGGGCCTAGCACGCGCTCCGATGCCCCCCCTGATGGACCGCGACTATCCGATGACCCGTCGCCAGACCCAGGTCCTCGTCGGGGGGCTCGTCGCGATGGTCGCGGTCGGATTCGCTCTGTTCGGCGGCCTCATTCCGGGGGTCCACCTGGCCTACGCGTCCGATATCGTCTCCTTCGGGGGGGTCGAGTACTACTCCGAGTCCTCGGTGCTGCACGTGCCCCTTGCGGTCAACGCAGCTCCGCCCTGGAACGTCTCGTTCCGCAACGTCACGTTCGAGCTGTGGCTTTCGAGCTGGTTCTCCCCCACCGGGGGCCTCGTCCATGGGGTCGGGACCGAACTCAACGGATCGAACGCGTCGTTCACGCTCGGCAACACCAACCCGAACGGTTCCCGTCAAACCCTGTTCGTCTCCCCGGACCTCGAGTGGGGAATCTTCTGGCCCGGGGGCGTCTTCGGCCCGCCGTTCGTCCAGCTGCTGGTCCGGACGTAGCCCGCCGTGACTGACCGAGTGCTCCCGCGGTTCGAAGTCCGCGTCTCCGGGCACAAGGGCGGACTGCGCCGTCGGCCGCGGCCGTGCCCTGCTTCGGGACGCTCGTTCGGTAGGAGGCCGACGGGCTGCGGCTCGCGCGACGTAGGTCAAGCGGGTTCGGTCCGGTGCTCCGGGATCGCTTCTCCCCGCGGGCCGTGCCGTCAACCCGGGTTTACCGACAGGCCATCCCCGCGGAGCCTGCTCGCCCGAGCGCATGCAAGCGCTCGGGACGTGGAAAGGCGGCTTTGAGACCCAGCTCGAGGACGACCGGGCCCACGCGGTCACGGTCGACCTCCCAATCGACGAGGGAGGGCGGAGCGTGGGACCGACCGCGCTCGACCTGTCGCTCCTCTCGCTCGCCGGGTGCATCTCCACGACCTTCGCGCTCGTGGCCCGGAAGCGCCGCCTCGAATTCCAGGGCATGAGCGTCGCGCTCGAGGCGGAACGTCCCGAGGGGGCCGCGACCTTCTCGCGAGTCCACGGGACCCTCCGTTTGCGCACGCGGGCGAACCTCGCCGACGCCGAGACGGTGCTCCGGCTCGCGGTGAAGATCTGCCCCGTGGGCGTGATCTTTCACCGGGCGGGAATTCCGGTCGAGGTCCGACTGCTGGTCGCCCCGGTCGGTCCCTCGCCGGGGACGGTCGCCGCGGCCCGGTGACCGACGCGGGACGCCGACATTTTTACCCGCTCCTGCGCTGGGCCCGCCGATGCGCTTCTTCGACCGCGAGTACGAGGGGACCCCGCTCTGGGAGATCGGGCGCCCTCAGCCCGAGGTCGTGCGTCTCGAGGAGGAAGGCGAGATCGTCGGTCGGGTGATCGACGTCGGGTGTGGTACCGGCGAGAACGCGACCTTTCTCGCCGGCTGCGGGCACGAGGTCTGTGGGGTGGATTTCGCGCCGAACGCGCTGCGACAGGCCCGAGCCAAGGCGGCGGGACGTCCGCTCCCGCTCGTCTTCCGGGAGGAGAGTGCCCTCTCGTTGGAGAGGCTGAACGAGACCTTCGATACGGCGGTGGACTGCGGTCTCTTCCACGTCCTTCTCGACCCCCACCGACCGATCTACTCCGAGAGCCTCCGGGAAGTTCTACGGCCGGGGGGCCGGCTCTTCGTCCTTTGTTTCCGGGAGGACGAGCCGACCGAGTGGGGGGGTCCGCGCCGCGTCTCCCAGGCCGAGCTCGACGCAACGTTTTCCCGCGGTTGGGAAAAACGGTGGATTCGACCGGCGCGCTTCGAAGTCCGACTTCCGGGGGTCGAGGGTCGAGCCTGGCTGGCGGCCTACCGTCGCGCCGGAACCGCGGGGCACGGACCGGGTCCCGCCCGAACGACAGCCATTTGAGGGACCCCGACGCTCCCCGCGAAGCGTTTCCGGCCCCTCATGCGCGCAGACGAACGGACGGACGACTCGCTCCACCGGGCGAGCATCGAGGGACTGGACGGTGCCGGCTCGGACATGAGCCGGTTGATCAGCATCTCCGACGGCGTGTTCGCGTTCTCGATGACGTTCCTCGTCATCGACCTCGTCCTGCCCCAACGGCTCTCGTCGGGGTTGTACCCGGCGCTCCCGGGGTACCTCGGGTCTCAGACCGGGGCGCTCATCGCCTACGTCCTTTCGTTCTTCATCATCGCCGCCTGGTGGAGCACCCACCGCCGGCTCTTCTCCTCGATCGTCCGGTACGACTCCCTCCTCACCCGACTGAACTCCATCTTCCTCATGATCATCGCCGTCACGCCGTTCCTGGTCGGGATCCTTCTCGACTACGGGCCGGGCCTATCGTTCGGCCCGCAGAGCGCCAACGCTCGTCTCGCGGTCGCCCTCTACGGGGCGGTGGAAGCGTTCGGGGGCTTGGTCCTGCTCGCGGTCTGGAGGCACGCGACCCGGGACCACCGTCTGGTGCGTCCGGCCTTGCCCCACACCTGGATCCGGGCGACCGAGCAGGGGGCTCTCACGAACGCGGTCGTGTTCGCCATCTCGGTGCCGATCGCGTTCGTCTCCCCGCTCGTCTCCATGCTGTTGTGGATCTTCGTCATCTCCGGCTATCACCGGATCGTGCGATTGCGGCGGACGACCACCCCTTCGCTCCCAACGGAGTAGCGGTTCCGGTGGGGTCACCCCACGGGCTCCGGCGGGACCCGCCGAGACTGCGCCAGGAGCCGCTCGACCTCGAGGTCCGACACCTGGTCGAACGACCGGTAGAACTCGCCCACGGCGAAGAACACCTTGGGTTCGAGGAGCACGACGACTTCGTCGGCCTCCCTCGCCAGCTCGGCGACCGTTTCCGGCGGCGCGACCCCTACGGCCACCACTACCCGCCGCGCTCCGTGGGTCCGCACGGACCGGATCGCCGCGCGGACACTGCCTCCCGTTGCCACCCCATCGTCGACCAGGATGACCGTACGACCCCGTACCGGGACCGGCGGGGCGGCCCCGCGATACGCCGCGGCCCGCCGACGCACCTCTTCGAGCTCGCGGGCGATCGTGGTCTCGAGGTCTCGCACGCGATACCCCGCTTCGCGAACTCGGCGCTCGTCCAGGTAACGGGACCCGTCCTCCACGAGGGCCCCCAGTCCGTACTCGGGGTTCTCGGGGGCGCCCACCTTCCGCACGATCAGAACGTCGAGCGGGACCCGAAGCCGGCGAGCGATCTCGAAGGCGACCGGCACCCCGCCGCGGGGGAGGGCGAGGACGACCGGGGCTTCGGCCGCGAGGGGGGCCAACCGCTCCGCGAGCGTCCTCCCTGCCTCCTCGCGGTCCCGGAGGACCGGGGGAGCCGCCGGTCGGGCCAAGGGCCATCCCCGGGGACCCGAAAGAGCACCGGTTCCCGTTAATGCTGCGGTCGAGCCGGGTTGACCCGGCGGTCGGGGAGCCGGTCCCCCCCGGGCCCGGCGCCGAGAGGGTCCTTCCGCACCGGCTAGATCGATTCGAGGGTCGTCTCGCGCGTGAGGACGGCCTTCGCGTCGTTGCCCGGGTCCCGCGACATCGGGGCCCGATCCCCGAGGTGGCGCCGGTCCAGCTCCAGCAGCCGGTGATACAGCCACTCGAACTCGTGGTACAGCAGCGGGTCCGAGAGGTTCGTCCGCAACTGACCGATCAGGTCGAGCGGATTTCGCAGCCACCAGTAGTAGCTCTCGACCCATGTGCCGAACGCCTCCCAGACGAGGTCCGGGTCGAGGATCTTTCGGTGCGTGAGCGTGCCGACCAGCTCGAAGAACGTCGCGACCTCGACGCTCGCGATGTCCTGGTGCTGCTGGCGAAGCAGCCGGTCCGCGAGGTGGCGGCGGGCCGCACGCATCCGGGTGGAGTCGAACCGCTCCCGCAGGTTCATCACCGCGTTCGCCGAGTTCAGGCTCTGGGCCTGGCGGGTCTGCCAGTACATCAGGAGGAGCGTGCCGACGACGAGCACCCAGGTCCCGACCAGGGACCAGAGGGCGACGTTGAACCAGTTGATGGACGACATCCGACGGGGGCCGAGTTCCGTGCCGCTCCCGAAAGGGGAGCGCGTCGCCCACGAGAATCTTTCGGTCCCCGCGGGCGCGGCTCCGGACGGCCCGACCGTTCGGAGGCGGCCGTTGGCATGTGGACGATATTTGACGGGAGGCTTATCCCGTCGAAGCCCGAGAACCCCCCGGAGTCCGACTTCTATGCTCGATCTGAAGAAAGCGGACCTGGCCGGTCCGGGAATAGGAAACTACCCCGACGTGGAGAGGGCCCTGCCGAGCGACTACCATTCCTTGCTCTCTCCCCGCGACACGCAGCGGGCGATCTACGCGGTGAAGGCGTACATCGAGGACCACCTCTGCCGGGAACTGAACCTGATGATGGTCCAGGTGCCCCTGATCGTCTCGGTCGACAGCGGGGTCAACGACATGCTCGACCGCGACGGGTCGCGCACGCCGATCCAGTTCCACATCTCGAACGACCGAGACCAGCACCCGATCGACGCGCAGGTGGTCCAGGCCGCCACGAAGTGGAAGCGGATGGCGCTCCGACAGTTTGGCTTCGCGCCCGGAGAGGGTCTCATCACCGACATGCGCGCGGTCCGGAAGGACTACTTCCTCGACCACGACCACAGTGCCTACGTCGACCAGTGGGACTGGGAGAAGGCGATCACCGAGGCCGACCGCAACCTCGACTACCTGAAGGCGACGGTCCGGAAGATCTGGAAGGTCCTCACCGGGGCCGAGGAACGCGCCCGCACGCTCTTCCCCGCGCTGCGGGACTCGAGGTATCCGGACCTTCCGGAACAGATCCGTTTCATTCACGCCGAGGACATCCTGGACATGTATCCGGACCTCCCGCGCAAGCAGCGGGAGACCCAGCTCGTTCAGAAGTACCCGGCGGTCTTCATCATCGGGATCGGCTGGCCCCTCAAGGACGGGTACCCGCACGAGATGCGGGCGGCCGACTACGACGACTGGGTCACCGAGACCCGCTCGGAGGACGGACGGCCGATGCACGGGTTGAACGGCGACATCCTCGTGTGGAACCCCGTGACCCGACGACGGCACGAGCTGATGAGCGGCGGGATCCGGGTCGTTCCGAAGACGCTCCGCCAGCAGCTCGAGATGTCGAAGCAGCTCGATTTCTTGCAGTACCCGTACCACCAGGCGATCCTCAACGGTCAGATCCCGCTCAGCATCGGGGGAGGGATCGGCCAGTCGCGGACCCAGATGCTCCTTCTGCGGAAGGCACATCTTGGCGAGGTCAGCGTCACGGTCTGGCCGAAGGTCCTCAAGGAGATCGGCGAGCGCAAGAACATCCACGTGCTCGAGTGAATCGGGGACCGTTCCGTCCGCGGGGCGCCACGGCGCGGTCCACGGCGCGCTACGGCGGCGCCCTGCGCGCGAGCGCGGCGAGGTCGGCCGGGACCCGTATCCCTTCGTGGAGGGCGAGCGCCACCAGGTGCTTGCACGGGAGCCGCTGCGCCCGACGGGCCGCGATCGGGGTCCGGGACCAGCGGGTCGTCCACGCGGGGCACTCGCAGCTCGGAGGGTCGAGCGCCACCCGGTAACGGCCGTTCGCGAGCCACCCTCGGTCGTCCCGTTCCAGCACGACCTCCCGCGCCCGTTCGACGATCCGCTCCATCGCCCGGTCCCGCAGCTCCTCGCGTTCGGCGACCCGGTGCAGCGCGGTGTCGAGCGCCTCGCCCATCGCGTGCGCCAGTTCCGGGTCGGGAGCAAACTCGCTCTCGTACCGGACCGAGCGGAACCGGGCGAGGTCCCGGCCCAGCCGAGCCGCCGCGGCTCCCGCCCGCCGCAACCGGACGTCGGGCGTGCCGGTGAGCAGTCCGACGAGCCGGGGGTCCGCCACCGCGACGAGTAGCTCCGCGCAACCCGCGGGACCCACTTCCCGGAGCCCGAGGCCGAGGGCGGCGATTTCGGCGGCGATGCGGGTACGCCCGTAGCGACGCGGACGCGCTCGCGCCGGCTGCGGGGTCCCGTCGACCCAGAGGCGCCAACCGAGCGCGGCGACGTGCGTGGTCTTCTCGAGGACGGCCGTAACCTCGAGACGGCAGGCTCCGACGGCTCGCCCCGGTTCCTCGCTCGAATCGAACGACGGCGGCACCACCGGCCTGCCCGCCGCAAGGGCCGCAACAGTACTTCAATCGATGCGCGCGGTCGGGGGAGAGAGCGGTGGGGATGCGCGACGGCGACCCCGG
>JASHYY010000006.1 GCA_030042815.1 Thermoplasmata archaeon
GTACGACCAGGGGAAGTACGGCCGCTTCTCCGACCACCCGTTCATCGACTGCGAGATCCAGAGCATCCTCGACCCCGGGATGGCGCCCCCGGGCAAGCACACGATGACCTGCTTCGTCCAGTACGCGCCCTACGAGCTCAAGGACGGCTCGTGGGACGACTTCAAGCCGACCGCCGCCGAGCGGATCCTCGACACGTTCCAGGAGTACGCGCCGAACATCCGCGACGTCGTGCGGCACTGGCAGATCGTCTCGCCGGTCGACATCGAGACGACGCTCGGCATGACCGGCGGCAACATCTTCCAGGGGAACATCACGCCGGACCAGATCTTCTCGTTCCGCCCGATCCTCGGGTGGTCGAACTACCGGACTCCCGTGCAGGGCGTCTACCTCTGCGGCTCGGCGGCGCATCCCGGCGGCGGGGTCACCGGCGCGCCCGGCCACAACGCCGCCCAAGCGATCCTCGAGGACCTTCCCGGCCTCCCGAAGTGACGGTTCCGAAGGGTCGGTGCCCTGGGAGAAGGAGGACGGTCGACCGATGGTCCCTCCGAAACCCGTCCCGAAGAAGGCCCCCGGCTCCCGCGAGCTCTGGCGGCGGTACCGGGCGCTCTTCCCGAAGTACTTCTGGTCGGAGGAGACCCGCCACGCGAGCATCCTGATCGCGGGCGCCCAGGGCTCGACGCTCGTCGACGTCGACGGGAAGGAGTACATCGACCTCACGAGCCAGTGGTCGACCAACAACCTCGGGAACGTCCACCCCGAGATCCTCGAGGCGACGACCGAGGCGCTCGGCCGGTACGGGTTCCTGATCTACTGGATGAACCCGCACCTTCCGATGCTCGAGCTCGCCGAGCACCTGATCCGGGTCCGCCCCTCCTCGAACCTGACCCGCGTCTTCCTCGAGCTCTCGGGCACCGGGGCGGCGGAAGGTGCGGTGAAGTACGCGGTCGAGGCGCAGGAACGGCCCGTGATGCTCGGTTTCATGGGCCAGTACCACGGCCTGAGCATCGGCACGGGGATCGTCGGCTCGCTCACGTCGGAGGCCCGACGCCACTGGGAGGCGTACGCCGGGGGAGCGGTCCATGCGCCCTATCCCGCGATCTCCCGCCGCCCCGACGGAATGAGCCCCGAGGAGTACGGCGGGTGGGTCCTCGACTTCGTCCGGGACGAGCTGCTCCACCACGTCGTCGCCCCCGACCGGATCGCCGGGGCGATCTTCGAGCCGGTCGCGCTCGAGGCCGGGACGTGGATCCCCCCGAAGGGGTTCCTGCGGGGACTCCGGCGCCTGTGCGACGAGCACGGGTGGGTGCTGATCGACGACGAGGTCGAGGCCGGGGTCGGCCGGACCGGCAAGATGTGGGCGGTCGAGCACTTCGGGGTCGCGCCCGACCTCGTCGCGATCGGCAAGGCGCTCTCGGGCGGCCTGATGCCGATCTCCGCGGTCCTCGGGACGGAGCGGCTGATGGTCGACCACAACGTCGCGGCCGGGACGACGTTCGGCGGCCATCCCGCGGCGTGCGTGGCGGCGTCGAAGACGTTCGAGGTGATCGAACGGGACCGGCTCGTCGAGCGGTCCGCCCGCCTCGGGGCGCGCGCGCGCAAGCGGATCGGCGAATGGGAGCGGTTCGACCACGTGGTGGACACCCGGGGCCTCGGCCTCTGTCTCGCGGTCGAGCTCGGGAAGCCCGGACGCCCCCGAGCCCCGGACCCCGTCCGGACCCGGAGGGTCTTCTTCGACTGCGTTCGCCACGGTGTGGTCCCGCTCTACAGCTACGGGGACCACGTCCTGCGCATCCAGCCGCCGCTCACGATCTCGGAGGAGGAGCTCGACCGCGCCCTCGACACGATGGAGGGCGCGCTGCGGCGCGCCGCGCGCTAGCGGGCTAGCCGGCGAGCTCGCGCTCGACCGTCCGGCAGGCGCGGACGGCGATGCCGCGCTCGCGCAGCATCGGGAAGAACGGGGCGGGGTCGAGCGATTCGGCCGGGAGCATCCCGGGCTCCTTCGCGGTCCCGCCGACCATCTGGAGGACCGCCACCGCGGCGGGGGTGCCGGTGAGGTACGCCGTCGCGGTGACGTGGTAGAGCTCGTTCGCCTTCCGGTGGCTCATCGTCGTGAGGAGCGTCTCCGCGACCGGGCGGCCGTCCTTCTCCCCGGCCGTCTCGACCACGAGGGCCGCGTAGCCGTCGATCTTCCCGGCGAGCTCGGCCGGCTTCGGGAGCGCGTTCAGGACCGCGCGGCGGGGGCCGGGCGCCTCGGGCGAGCCGCGGTCGAGGAGCTTCAGGTCGCGCAGCGTCTGGAGGGTCCGGACGGTGACGTCGTCCAGGGCGAGCTTGAAGTCGACGTACTCGACCCCCTTCCCGACGAAGCGGGGCAGGCTGTCGACCTCCTCGTGGTCGACCGAGTAGACCTTCTGCGGGCCGACCGGGTCGGGGAACGTGTAGGTCTCGCCCTCGCCGAACGGCGGGACCTCCCGGTACTTCCCGGCCTCCCAGATCCGCGAGGTGTGGAGCGTCTCCTCGATGAACGTCTCGGGGCTGAACAGCGGGAGGAACGCATGCTCCGGGCTCGAGGCGCTGTCGCCGTCGCGCACGCGGATCGACCGGACGCGGTCGAGCCCGTCCGCGGAGTGCCGCGCCATGACGTTCGAGAGGCCGGGGTCCTCCCCCATGCCGACCACGGCGGTGAGGCCCCGGGACCGCCACTCGGGGTCCGCGACGTACGGGTCGGCCGAGTCCGCGGCCAGGTCGAGGTAGTTCGACCCCGCGGCGAGGCAGGCGGCCTGGATGCCCGCGTTGAACCGGGGGACGGACGACTGGACGACGACCTCGACCCCCGTGAGGGCGGCCTCGAGCGCCGACGGGTCCCCCGCGTCCAGCGCCCGCGTCGAGACCTTGCCCGACCCGTCGAGGCGGGAGGCGACCGAGCGGGCGAACCGCTCCTCGACGTCCGCGAGCGTCAGGTGGCGCACGCGCGGGTCGCGCGCGAGATGGGAGGCGATGACGGTGCCGATCGCACCGCAACCGATCAGGAGGACGTGGCCGTTCGCCGAGCGAATAGTATCCGGCTCCGACCTCCGGAACCGTCGGGGTTCATTAAGTCCCCGCCCCCCGAGAGGGGGGTCTCCCCCCTACGAGGCGGAGACGGTGTTCCAGCTCATCGTCGATAAGGTCGTGCTCCCCATCGGCGTCTGGTAGAGCCCGGTCAACACCGGGTTGTAGACGGCGAAGAGGTCCGGGACCGCGAACCAGGCGTTCGTGTAGTTCTGGTACATGATCTCGGTCATCTCGGCGTAGAGCTGGGTCGCGAGCGTCTGGTTGGCCGTCCCCGCGGCCTCGAGGACGAGGTTATCGAGCGAGGCGTTCGCGTCGTCGCTGTTGAACCCGGACTGGCAGATGTTCGCGCTGCCGAAGCTCAGGAAGTCCTCCTGGGTCCAGTCGTCCGGCGAGATGTAGTCGGAGGAGTAGAAGTCCTGGCCGATGTAGAACGGCCCGACTCCCTCGTAGACCTCGGAGCCGACGCAATTGCCCGTGTTCGGGTCGATCGTCTGCTCGGTGTAGAACTGCGCGAGGGAGACCCCGATCGGCGTGACGGTGATCCCGATCTGGGCGAGGTTCGAGGCGATGATCGTCGCGGCGTCCTGCCAATCGAGGCTCGTACTGAGGTACTCGTACTGGAAGTTCATGCCGGCGCACGCGCTGTTCGCGCACGGCGAGTTCGCGATCTCCTGCTTCGCGAGCGTGAGGTTGTACTGGTACGGCGTCAGGTTGTCCGGATTGTAATCGGGGCTCCCGGGCGGCACCGGACCGACCCAGTCGAAGGCGTAGCCGCCGAAGGCGTCCTGGATCACTTCGTTGTAGTTGATCGCGTGGGTGATCGCGGCCCGGACGGAGAGGTTGTTGAACGGGAAGACCGACTGGTTCATGAACACCCACCAGGCGCCGTTCGCCCCGCTGAAGACGGTGTTGAGCTGCTGGACCTTGAGGCAGTGGACCCCCTCGAGCTGGGAGATCGTGGACGGCCCGAGGTACATGAACGACGCCGACGCGGCCGCCCCGCTCTTCAGGTCCTGGACGGTCACGGACGGCTGCGACTGGTAGTTGACCTCGATCGCCGCCTTCGCCGGCTGGAGGTTGTTGTTCCACGGCTCCTGGGCGGAGAGGTTCGTCGCCCAGTAGTTCGAGCTCGGCGAGAGGGAGTAGCCCGCGGTCGTGCTGTACGACGCGAGGACGTACGGCCCCGTGCCGACGGCGTTCGCCTGCATCCAGGAGTTCGGCGAACCTTCGACGACCCCCCCGTTCTTCTGGATGACGAACGGGTCGACGGCCGCGGCCCCCGGAGTCGAGATCTCGGCGAGCAGGTAGGCGTACGGGACCGAGAACGGCGTGTAGTCGAGGTAGCCGAAGCCGAGGTTGAGCTCGATCGTCGAGGCGTTGATCACCTGGAACGACTGGTTCGACGCGCTCATGTAGGCGATCTCGGGCGCGGTCGGGTCGGCGAAATTGAACGTGTTGAGCGCGTTCGTGACGTTCGTCGCCGAGTCGTTGACCTGGGTGGCGTTCGAGTAGTACCAGACGTTCGGGAACCAGAAGTTCTCGGAAAGGAGGTACTGGTTGATCCCGTAGAGCGCGAGCAGCCGGTAGAGGCTGAACCACATCACGTAGGCGTTGAACGGGTCGCCGTTCGAGAAGTGGACCCCGGGGCGCAGGGTGAAGTTCCAGTGGAGGCCGTCCGCGGAGGTCGTCCAGTTCTGGGCCAGCACGCCCGTGTAGTTCGTGATGCTCGAGCCGTTGTACATCACGAGCGTCTGGTAGACCTGCTGGACGAGGGCCCAGGCCGGTGTGGACGGCGCGGTGTCGGGGTCGGCGGTCTCGGCGACCTCCGCCTGGTCGATGATGAGGGGGTTCGTCGACTGGAGCGAGCAGGTCTGGCTGGAGAGGTTGTGCTGGACGTCGAAGTAGAGCCCGATCCCGGCCAGCACGAGCCCCACGACCACGGCGATGGCGATCACCCGGCGCCACTTCGGGTCCATCCGTCCCCGCCCCCGGATTGGGGGCGGTAGCCGGGCCCCCTTGATATACCCTGCTAAGGCCTGTCACGGGGGCCCCCGGCATTGAGGGGACCGATTTTTCGGAACGCTCTTAACCCGGGGGACCTCAGGATACGGCGATGACGCCGCCCGCCGACGCGGGACGGTTCACCCGTCCGCTGGGCTCGGGAGTCCCGTCCGCGGCGCCGAACCGGACCCCGAACGGCCAGATCTACTGGGACCCGGAGGTCCTCCGCTGGGAGCTCGACCAGTTCTTCTATCGGCAGTGGCTGTGCGTCGGTCGGGAGTCCGAGGTCGCCGAGACCGGCGATTTCGTGACCCGGCGGGTCGGCCGCGAGAGCATCCTCCTCACCCGCGACGGGGCCGGGGCGATCCGGGGCTTCTACAACCTGTGCCGCCATCGGGGCACCCGGGTCGTCCTCGAGGACGCGGGGAAGGGTGCGCGGTCGTTCATCTGCCCCTACCACGCCTGGTCGTACGACGTGAACGGGCGCCTGATCGGCGCGCCCCACATGAAGGGCCAGGAGGACTTCGACCGGAAGGAGTACGGCCTGCATCCGATCCGGGTCGACACCTGGGGTGGCTTCGTCTGGGTCAACCTCGAGCTCGCCGGGCCGACGCTCGCGGAGTCGCTCGGGCCGTTCTTCGCCCGGTTCGACCGGTTCCCGATCGGCTCCCTCCGCCTCGGGGGGAAGCTGACCTACGAGGTCGAGGCGAACTGGAAGATCATCGTCGAGAACTTCTCCGAGTGCTACCACTGCGCCCCGGTCCACCCGAGCCTGAACCGATTGACGCCGTACCTCTCCGGGGACAACGACGCCGCCTTCCAGGGCGGCGCCGAACGCTCGCTGTTCTCCGGGGGCTTCATGGAGTTCGCCCAGGACTTCCAGTCGATGACCCGGACCGGGTACACGAAGCGCCCCCTCGTCCCGGGGATGACGGCCGAGGACCGGAAGCGGGTCTACTACTACGTCCTCTTCCCGAACACCTTCTTCAGCCTCCACCCGGACTACCTCATGATCCACCACGGCTGGCCCGTCTCCCCGAGCCGCACCCGGGTCGAGAACGAGTTCTACTTCACCCCCGAGGCGATCGCCTCGCCCGACTTCGACGCGACGGACGCGACGGGCCTCTGGGACGAGATCAACCGGCAGGACTGGACGGTCTGCGCGCTCGCCCAGGAGGGGATGGGCTCCCGCGCCTGGAGCGGCGGCCGGTACAGCGACCAGGAGGAGCTCGTCCGGAACTTCGACGAGTTCGTCGTCGACGAGTACGCCCGCCACCGCCGGCCGGACGGCGGCTCCGCCCCGCCGGGCTAGCGCCGCCGGGGCTTCTTCGTGAGCCCCATCCGTTTGAGGTAGTACTGGTCGACCAGGTGGACCACGTCCTCCTCGCTCGAGTACCGTCCCTGGAAGTAGGCGGCGGTCTTCGAGCCGAGGTGGGCCATCTCGCAGATGTGCCAGTCCTGGCGGTTCGTCATCTCCCAGAACTCCATCGCGTCCGCGCCGGGGTCGGTCTCGTCGCGGTGGACGTAGACGTCGAAGACGAGCCGGGTCCGCTCGGGACCCATCGGGACGAACCAGTCGAACGTGGCGTAGTCGGGGAACAGCGAGAGGAAGTTCGCCGGATAGAGCACGTAGTAGTAGACGCGCCCGAGGTCCTCGGCCGAAAGGCCGGGGAACGGCGTCCGCTTCGTCTCCCCCGACAGCGTCGCCGAGCGGACCCCGTCCACGAAGTCCATCCACCCTCCGAAGACCGGTCCGGTCCGCAGGTCCTCCTCCCCCGAGCGGTAGGGGGTGATCTTCACGAGCTGGGGGTGGACGCCCGGGCAGTGGTAGCACTCGTTCGCGTTCTGGACGACCAGCTTCCAGTTGGCGGCGATCTCGTAGACGACCCGGTGGGTCCGGCGCAGCGATTCGAGCGGGAAGTTCGCGGTCCGTGCGGGGAGGCCGCCGAGCGCCTTCTCGAGCGGCTCCGGGTTCCGCGCGAGGTTGACGAAGACGAACCCCCGCCAGGTTTCGAGCGCGACCGGGAACAGGCCGAAGTCGGCGCGGTCGAACTCCTTCGCGTCCTGCATGTGGGGCGTGCCGATGAGCCGGCCGTCGAGGTCGTAGACCCACGCGTGGTACGGACAGAGGAGCCGCGTGAGGTCGCTCCCCTCCGCCTCCTCGACGAGCCGGGTGCCGCGGTGGCGGCAGACGTTGTGGAACGCCTTCAGCTGGCCCTGGCGGTTCCGCAGGACGAGGACGCCCGACCCGGCCACCTCGACCGTCCGGAACGACCCCGGGGTCGGGAACTCGTCCTCCCGTCCGAGGCACTGCCAGCTGCGTCGGAAGAGGCGCTCCATCTCGCGCTCGTAGACCGCCGGGTCCCGGAACAGCGGCCCGGGCAGGGTCGATGCCTCGCGCAGCGGCCGATCGACGGCCCGGTACGCGCTCGTGGGAATCGTCGCCGCCCCGTTCCCGGTCCGCGCCACCCCCGCCATCTCGGCCCTCTCCTCGGACGCGGTAGGGAGGGGGTTCCTTAACCTTTCGTCGGGGAGAAATCGGACGAGAGGTTTATCCTGCCTCGCCCCTCCTCCGCCGCCGATGGCCGAGTACGATGCCGTGGTCATCGGCGCCGGCCACAACGGCCTCGTCGCGGCCGGGTATCTCGCCCGGGCCGGCGCCCGGGTCCTCGTCCTCGAGCGCCGCCCGGTCGTCGGCGGGGCGTGCGTGACCGAGGAGCCGTGGCCGGGCTACCGGGTCAACACGTTCGCCTACGCGAGCGGCCTCCTCCGGCCGAAGATCGTCGACGACCTCGAGCTCGTCCGTTTCGGATACGACCCGATCGTCTGCGACCCGCAGGGGTTCGCGCCGCAGCCGGACGGACGATACCTCGCGTTCTGGCTGGACGACGCCCGCGAGCAGAAGGAGATCGCGAAATTCTCCGAGAAGGACGCCCGGGCCTACCCCGGCTACGTTCGGTACTGGGACCACGTCCTCGACGTGATCGAGCCGGCGATGATGGCCCCGCCGCCGCCGCTCGACCGGTTCCTCGAGACGTTGCCCCCGGGGGAGGCGGAGCCGCTGCTCCGCGACCTGTTTCTGAAGAGCGCCCGGGACTTCCTCGACGACTGGTTCGAGTCGGAGGAGCTCAAGGGGGCGCTCGCGGCCGGGGCGACGATCGGGACGTTCGCCGGCCCCTATACCCCGGGGACCGCCTACATCCTCGGCCACCACAACATCGGCCGGCTCGGCGAGCACCGGCGGGTCTGGGGCCTCATGCGGGGCGGGATGGGCCGGATCACCGAGGCGATGGCGCGCTCCGCGACCCACTCCGGGGCGACCGTCCGCACGGGCGTCGGGGTCCGGTCGGTCGTCGTCGAGCACGGCCGGGCCGTCGGGGTCGTCACCGAGGCCGGGGAGACCGTCCGGGCCCGCGCGGTCGTCTCGTCGGTCGACGTGCGCCACACGCTGCTCGAGTACCTGCCGGCGGGCACGCTCGAGCGCTCGGTCGAGGACCGCCTGCGGCGGGTCCGCTGCCAGGGAGCCTGCCTCAAGTTCAACGCCGCGCTCGACGGGGTGCCCCGGTTCACCGCCGCGCCGGACCCTTCGTACCTGGTCGGGGCGGTCGACATCTGCCCGTCGATGGAGTACATCGAGCGCGCGTACGACGACGCGAAGTACGGACGCTTCTCGCGCGAGCCGAGCGTCGACGTCTACTTCCAGAGCCTGCTCGACCCGTCGGTCGCGCCCCACGGGAAGCACACGATGACCTGCTTCGTCCAGTACGCCCCGACCACGCTGCGGGACGGCTCGTGGGACGACACCCGCGAGGCGGTGGCCGAAAAGGTGCTCTCGACGCTCGAGGCGTACGCGCCCGGGCTGCGGAAGCTCGTCCGCCACTGGCAGGTCGTCACCCCGCTCGACATCGAGCGGACGCTCGGGATGACCGGGGGGAACATCGACCAGGGGGACATCACCCCCGACCAGATCTTCTCGTTCCGGCCGATTCCCGGCTGGTCCGGCTACCGGACCCCGGTCCCCGGCCTCTACCTCTGCGGCAGCGCGAGCCACCCGGGCGGCGGGGTGATCGGCGCGCCCGGGCACAACGCGGCCGGCGTCGTCCTCGGGGACTTGCGGGCGGGCTCGGGCGATGCGCCGAGTCGCCCGAGAGCCTCCTCCGGTCCGGTCGAGGGGTGAGTCGCATGCCGGAAGCGACCCTGCGATTCCACGTCGGGGCCGACGCGGCGACGCTCCGCCGCCTCCTCTCCGACCCCGCGTTCGTCGCGACCAACGTCCCCCAGGTCGTCGGGGTCGAGAAGACCTCCGAGACGACGGCCCTCTGGACCGTCCAGGTCAAGATCGGACCGATGTCGCGCAAGAGCGTCTACCGCGGCGAGCTCCTCGAGTCGGGCGAGCACGGGGTCCGGTTCCGGGCGGTCGGCCCCGAGGCGACGATCGAGGGCGCGCTCGCGTTCGCTCCCTCGGCGGCCGGGACCGATGTCGACCTCCGCCTGACGATGACGGGGAGGGGCCCCCTCCGGCCCGTCGTGGACGCCTACCTCGGCAAGCGCGTGCGGGACGACGCCGCGAAATTCGCCGAAAACCTCGGCGCGCGGGTCGGCGGCGGCGCCGCCTAGGACGCGGGGTCCGGGGCCCGCGGGGTTTATTGACCCCACGGTTCTCCCCGGGCTCCGTGCGCGCGCCGGACCCACCGGCCGGCCCCGGTCGCGCCCCCGCGAGGGGGTGAGGGGCGACGGGCCGGAGCCTCTACGACCTCGGGTTCTTCATCGGGGCGCGGCTCCTCCAGCTGATTCCCGTCCTCATCGGCGTCGTCGTCCTGATGTTCCTGTTCACGCACCTGTCCGTCTCGGACCCGTGCGCGTCGTGGTACCCGCACGCGAAGAAGGCGGTCCTCGACGAGTGCCGGAACTACTACGGGTTCAACCAGCCGCTCTGGGTCCAGTTCGAGAAGTACGTCTCGGGGCTCCTCGCGGGCAACTGGGGCGTCGACCAGAACGGCGCCGCGGTCTACCCGCAGATCGCCCAGAGCCTCCCCGAGACCGTCGAGCTCGTCCTCGCGTCGCTCGTCATCATGATCGTCTTCGGGATCGCCCTCGGGGCGGTCGCGGCCCAGTGGGCCGGCCGGTGGCCGGACCACCTGATCCGGGTCTTCTACCTGAGCGGCTGGGCGGCCCCGACGTACCTCGTCGGGATCCTGCTCGCGATCTACGTCGCGCCGGCGTTCGGGTTCCCGACGGGCGGCGCGTTCTCGCAGAACCCCCCGCCGTTCCCCCAGCCGACCCACATGTCGGTGCTCGACGCGATGCTCGCGGGGAGCCCCTACTGGACCCTCAACGCCCTCGAGCACCTCGTCCTGCCGGCGATCGCGCTGGCGTTCCTCAACCTCGGGATCGTCACGCGGATGACCCGCAGCTCGATGCTCGAGGTCCTCCCGCTCGACTTCGTGAAGAGCGCGCGGATGAAGGGGATCAGCGAGGGGGCGGTGATCTACCGCCACGCGCTCCGCAACTCGCTCATCACGACCACGACGATCCTCGGCTTCACGGCGAGCGGGCTTCTCGCGAGCACGGTCGTGGTCGAGGAGATCTTCCGCTGGCCGGGGATCGGGGAGTACTCGTTCGACGCGCTCGTCAACAACAACTTCTCCGGGCTCATCGGCGTCACGATCGTCTTCGCGGTGTCGGTCGTCGTGGCGAACCTCGTCGCGGACATCCTGTACGGGATCATCGACCCGCGGGTGGAGTGGCGGTAGATGGACGCGGAGTCTCCTCCCGCCGCCGGGGCCGCGGCCCGGGCGGGAGCCCCCTCTTCCCCGAAGCGCTCGCACAACCGCGAGGTCCTCTACGAGTCGCTGCGCACGCTCGCGGCGAACCCCCTCACGCTCGCGGGGTTCGTCCTGGTCGTGGTCCTGGCCGCGACGGCGATCCTCGTGGTCGTCGTCCCCCCGATCTCGACCGCGCTCACCGGCCACGCGGCGTCGATCCTGCCGTACAACCCGAACTCGATCGGCCCCGAGGTGAACGGCGCGCCCAGCCCCCAGCACTGGTTCGGCACGGACGAGCTCGGGCGGGACGTCCTCTCCCGGGTCGTGGCGGCGCTCCCCCTCGACCTCGGGATGGGCGTCGCGATCACCGTCCTCTCGGTCCTGATCGGGGCCGGGCTCGGGCTGGTCGCCGGCTTCTGGGACGAGAGCCGGCTCGGCCGGGCCCTCTCCGCGACGATCCTCCGGATCACGGACGTCTTCCTCGCGTTCCCGACGCTCGTCCTCGCGATCGCGCTGACGGCGATCCTCGGCAAGTCGATCAACTCGCTCGACGCGGTGATCGTCGCGCTCACGGTCACGTGGTGGCCCTACTACGTGCGGATCGTCCGCGGCGAGGTCCTCGTCATCAAGCACATGGGCTACATCCACGCCGCGCGGATCGCCGGCCTCTCCGAGACACGGATCCTCGTCCGCCACGTCCTGAGGAACCTGCTCGAGCCGCTCACCGTCTACGCGACGCTCGACGTCGGGACGGTGATCGTGACGTTCTCGTCCATCGCGTTCGTCGGCGTGATCTCGATCCCGAACCTGCTCGAGTGGGGGACGATGGTCGCCACCTACCAGTCGAACCTCCCGTCCGACTGGTGGCTGGTGGCGGCCCCCGGCCTCGCGATCTTCGTGACCGTCCTCGCGCTCAGCCTGCTCGGGGACGGGCTGCGCGACGTCCTCGACCCGAGGACGCGGCGGGTCTTCGCCCGGGAGGCGCAGGCGTCGACCGCGCCGCGGGAGGCCCCCGCGTCGCCCGGGGCCGCGGAGTAGGGAGGAAGGAATGGCGGAAACGGCGGTCACCGCACCGAGCACCCCCGAGCGGGTCGACGTCGTGGTCGTCGGCGCCGGATTCGCGGGCCTCGCCGCGGCCCGTCGCCTCGTCGCCGCCGGGGTCGACGTGCTGGTTCTCGAAGCGCGCGAGCGCGTCGGCGGGCGGGCGTTCACCGACCCGCAACTCGTCCCGGGGATCCCGCTCGAGCTCGGCGCCCAGATGGTCCACGGCCGGGCCGCGACCGCCCACGCGTGGGCGGCCCGGGAGGGACTCTCGGTGCGGCCGCTCCCGGTCCACCAGCGCAGCCGGATCGTCGTCGGCCGGCGCGTCGGTCGCTACCCGTGGTTCGCGTTCCCGTTCCACCCGGTCGTCGGCAGTCGCGCGACCTGGCAGGGGTTCCGCTCGATTCCGCGCGCGCTCGCCGGGTACCCCGGGCCGGACGGGACCCTCCGGGAGTATCTCGACCGCCGCGGCACCCGGCCGGCGGCCCGCGCCCTCGTGGACGTGCTGCACGCGCACACCTACGCGACCGACCCGGAGTCGATCGGCCTCCTCGGTCCCGCCGAGGAAGAGCGGGTCGCGGAGGAGCCGTTCGGGTTCCGGAACTTCCGTCTCGTCGAGGGGTACTCCGTGCTGGCCGACCGGTCCGCCGCGCCCCTCGGAACGCGGGTCCGTACCCGGGCGGCCGTCACCGACGTCGTCCTCGAGCCGAACGGGGCGCGCGTCGTCTGGCAGTCGTCGCCCGGGGCCGCGCGGTCGGAGGTCCGCGCCCGCTCGGTCCTCGTCACGGTCCCGCTCGGGGTCCTGAAGGCGGGCGCGATCCGGTTCGACCCGCCGCTGCCGCCGGAGAAGCGGTCGGCGATCGGACGGCTCGGGTTCGGCGACGGTTACGCGCTCCAGATGGTCGTCCACGGAGGGACGATGCGCGAAAGGCTCGGAGAGTTCGGGATCCTCTGGGGGGACGGGGCCACGAGCTTCCACCGGCCGCGGGTCGGGCTCGGAGAGCCGACCGAGGTCGTGACCGCGTTCACGGTCGGACGGGAGGCCCGGCGCCGGGTCGCGCTGGACGACCCCGGGATGGTCGAGGCCACGGTCGCGGAGTGGGACTCGGTCGCCCCCGCCGGGGTCACCCTCGGGACCGTCGACCGCGCGAGCGTCCACCGCTGGACGAGCGACCCGTGGACCCGTGGCGCCTACTCGTTCTTCCCGCCCGGGAGCGGCCCCGCCGACCGACGTACCCTCGCGGCCCCGGTCGACGGACGCCTCTTCTTCGCCGGCGAGGCGACCGACACGACCGGCCAGTCGGCGACCGTCACCGGAGCCATCCGCAGCGGCGAGCGGGCGGCCGACGAGGTCCTCGCGGCCCCGAGGTCCCATGTCTCCGCGTAGGTCCGTTCCGGGGCATCCCTATCCGCCCCGGCGGCGTCCCCACGGGACCGATGCCCTCGATCCCGGACCTCGTGAAGGAGGCGCGCCGCGCGCCGAACGGATACGTCGAGTTCCTGCGCGTGCCGTCCATGAGCGCCGGGGTCTACGTGCTTTCCGCGGGCGCGGAGGACCGCCAGAGCCCGCACCTCGAGGACGAGGTCTACTACGTCGTGCGGGGCCGCGGGAAGTTCCAGCGTGGTCGCGAGGAGATGTCCGCGCTCCCCGGGGACGTGCTGTTCGTCCCGGCCCGCGCGCTCCACCGGTTCCACTCGATCGAGGAGGAGCTCGTCCTCCTCGTCGTCTTCTCGCCCGCCGAGCAGCCGACCGACTGACCTCGGCCCGGGACCCGCCGGGACGGGCGCGCGCGGCGGCGGCGTCGCGGGGAGGGCGGAGGCGCCCGTGACCGAACCGATCCTCTCCGTCGAGGGCCTCTCGATCGACTACGTCGTCGGCGCGGGGACGTTCCACGCACTGCGCGACGTCTCGTTCGAGATGATGCCGGGCCGGGTCCTCGGGATCGTCGGGGAGACCGGCTGCGGGAAGAGCACGCTCGGGCACGCGATCCCCCGCCTCCTGCCCGAGCCCCCGGCGAAGGTCCGCGGCGGGAAGGTCGTCTTCCAGGGGACCGACCTCCTCGGGGTGCCGAAGTGGAAGTTCCCGATCGTCCGCGGCACCGAGATCGGGATGATCTTCCAGGAGCCGATCAACTCCCTCGACCCGGCGTACCGGGTCTACCACCAGGTCGCCGAGGCCGTCCGGGTCCGCCGCCTCCGTGACGCGGGTGAGGTCCCCGTCTTCCACCAGGGGCCGCAGCCGTTCGACTACTCGAAGGGACCGGAGCCGAAGGTCAGCGAGGCGATCGTCCACCCGTTCCTGCCGAGCGCGCCGCAGGGCCCGGACTCCGCTCTCGGCGAACCGTCGGCGCTCGCGCCGATGCCGCTCAAGGACGAGGTGCTCGACTACCTCAAGCTCGTCCGGATCAACGACCCCGAGACGGTCCTCCGCCTCTACCCGCATGAGCTCTCGGGCGGGATGCGCCAGCGGATCATGATCGCGATGGCGCTCTCGGAGAAGCCGGCGCTCCTCATCGCCGACGAGCCGACGAGCGCCCTCGACGTGACGATCCAGGCCCAGGTGCTCACGCTGATGAAGGAGCTCCTCGAAGAGGTCCACACCTCGATCCTGTTCATCAGCCACGACCTCGGCGTCATCGCCGAGATCGCCGACGATGTCGGGGTGATGTACGCGGGTCACCTCGTCGAGCTCGGCCCGGTCGCGGACGTCTTCGAGGGGCCGCGCCACCCGTACACGAAGGCGCTGCTTCGCTCGATCCCGAACCGCTACCAGGACGACGGGCCGCTCCCGACGCTCACGGGGTCGGTGCCGAACCTCTCCCGGCTCCCGCCGGGCTGCTCGTTCGCCCCGCGCTGCCCCCTCGCCCGCGCGGACTGCCGGGACGACCCCGGGCCCGCGCTCGCGACCCCGCTCGACTACCCTCGGGGCCGGGTCAACGCGTCGAGCTGCCACTACCGACGCGAGGCGGAGGCGCTGCCGTGAGCGCGTCGGGGCCGCTCCTCGAAACCCGCGACATCGTCAAGCACTTCCCGATCCCCCGGCCCCTGCGCGACCTCGTGCGGGGCCGGCCGAGCCGGGCGATCCACGCGGTGGACGGCGTCTCCGTCTCGGTCGCGGCCGGCGAAACCCTCGGCCTGATCGGCGAGTCCGGCTCGGGGAAGACGACCCTCGGCTGGCTGATCGCCCGCCTCTACCCCCCGACCTCGGGGGAGATCCTGTTCGACGGCGAGGACGTCACCGCGCTCACCGGCCGCGCGCTCCGGGCCTGGCACCGGAACGTGCAGATGGTCTTCCAGGACCCGCTCGGGTCGCTCGACTCGCGCCTGCGGGTCTGGCAGATCGTCGGCGAGCCGATCTTCGCCCAGGAGGGGGTGCGCGGTCCGGCGCTCCGCGACCGGGTCTCGGCCCTGCTCCCGACGGTCGGCCTGCCGCCCGAGTGCCTCGACCAGTACCCGCACGAGTTCTCCGGCGGCGGCCGCCAGCGCCTCTCCCTCGCGCGGGCGCTCAGCGTCAACCCGCGGCTCATCGTCCTCGACGAGCCGACGAGCGCGCTGGACGTCGCCGTGCAGGCCCAGATCCTCAACCGGCTCGTGACGCTCCAGAAGGAGCGCGGGTTCGCCTACCTCCTCATCACCCACAACGTCGCCGCGGTCCGGTTCGTCGCCCACCGGGTCGCGGTCCTCTACCTCGGCGAGGTCGTCGAGGTCGGACGGGTCCGGGACGTGCTCGAGCGGCCGGTCCACCCGTACACGAAGGCGCTCCTCGCCGCCGTGCCGGTGCCGGACGTGCGCCGCCGGCGCACCCGCTACCGGATCACCGGCGAGATCCCGACGCTGATCACGCCCCCGCCCGGCTGCCGGTTCGCCGCCCGGTGCCCGTTCGCGGTCGAGCGGTGCCGGACCGAGCCCCCGGCGCTCCGCGAGGTCTCCGGACGGCCGGGCCGGCTCGTCTCGTGCCACCGGGCCGAGGAGGTCGGCGACGTCCCGCCCGAGGCGCTCATCGGCCCGGCCGGGGCCGTTCCTCCCGTCGCGGCGACGCCTTCGAGCGGCGCCTCCTCCGGAGCGGACGGACCGGGGTCGGACCGAGTCACCCGATGGTCAACGTGATCGCGAGGGAGCCGACGAAGCTCGTCGACGGCGCCCGGACGGTCGTGTTGACGAACTCCGCTGGGGTGTAGACCGCCGAGAACCCGACGACCTCGAACGGGGCGCTCACCGACGCCGCGTCGTACTTGAAACAGAGCCCGGTGCAGGCGAGCGGCAGGACGAACACCGACGCGACGTGCAGGGAGAACCCGGCCTGCGAGCCGATCAGCACGCCCCCCGCGTACCAGTCCACGGCGGTCACCCGGACGGTCGCGGCGGCGTTCTCGAGGACCGAGACGTCCGCGGCCACGAAGGCGACGAGCGCGGTCCCCGCGACCGCGATCGCGACGACCGCGAGCGGGATCCGCACGTGCGGGTGTCGGCCGAGGGGCAGGCGGTCACCGCCGTCATAGAAGACCGCCACCGGGTCGGTCGTCATCGGAGGACCCTCGGGCGTCCCCGACCCTCGCCCGGGATGTGCCGCCGCCGTCGTTCGCTCATGGCGATCCGGCCGGTCGCCCGGCCTGCGCGCGGCTACGTGACAGGGCGACTCCTACTACTTGAGCCCCTTAGGTTCACGCGCAGCGGGGGACCCGGTCCTCCCCGGGCCCGCGACGGGCCTCGACGGACCCTACACGGACTCTTCGATCTCGCCGGCCCGAGGGGTGCCGGCGAGCTTGTCGGCGACCGTCCCGAGGATCTCGAGGTGGCGGTCGACGTCCGGGTCGGTGTGCTGGACGGAGATCGTCCACTGCTCGTCCGGCCCGGTCCCCGACGGGATGAGCCCGCGGTTCAGGCAGAGGTAGTAGTAGAGCATCGAGCGGTCGCCGTCGACCCCGAGGAAGTCCCGCCAGTTGCGGACGGGGTGGTCGGCGAAGAAGACGGTCCCCGAGACCCCGTCGGCGGCGACGTGCGCCGTCACGCCGGCGTCGTCGAACACCTCGGCGTACCCCTTCGCGAGACGCTCGTTGAGGCGGGCGGAGCGCTCGAGCCCCTCCTCGGTCAGGATGTGGTCGAGCGAGGCGAGGCACGCCGTCATCGCGAGCGGGTTCGAGTTGTACGTGCCGGCGTGCGCGACCTTCCGCGGGCCGACCTCGTCGAGGATCCCCGGTCCGGCGGCGATCGCCGAGAGCGGGACCCCGCAGGCGATCGACTTGCCGAGCGTGATCAGGTCCGGTCGGACGCCGACGCGACCGGCGCCGCCGTGGGGATACTTCGCGCCGGTCTTGATCTCGTCCAGGACGAGCAGCGCGCCGAGCTCGTCCGCGAGCTCGCGGAGGCCGGGGAAGAAGTCGTCGTCCGGGACGATGAACCCCATGTTCATCGGGATCGGCTCGGCGATGATCGCGGCCAGGTCGTCCGCGTGCTCCCGCGCGATCCGTCGGGTCGCCTCGAGGTCGTTGAACGGCGCGACCAGCGTGTGCTCGGAGACCTCGGGAAGGATCCCGGGGGAGGCGGGCGCCGACTTCGGGTGGTCGTGGGGCCCGGCGACCTGGAGGCGGGGCTTCACCCCGACGAGCAGCGTGTCGTGCGAGCCGTGGTACGACCCCTCGAACTTCAGGACGTAGTGCTTCTTCGTGTAGGCGCGGGCGAACCGGATTGAGTGGTGGGTCGCCTCGAGGCCGGTCGTGCTGAACCGGACCTTCGCCATCCGGTAGCGCCGGCAGATCCGTTCCGCGACCTCGGGCGTCCGTTCCCATTCGTAGCCGTAGACGCTGCCGTTCTCGAGCTGTCGGGACAGGGCCTCGACGAGCTTCGGGTGGGCGTGGCCGCTCTGGAGCGAGCCGAATCCCATGTTGAAGTCGAGGTACTCGTTCCCGTCGGCGTCCCA
>JASHYY010000057.1 GCA_030042815.1 Thermoplasmata archaeon
AGCGGGTATTCGTGCGAGAGGTAACCGTAGCGAATCGGTTGGCCGGAAGTACGCATCGCCTCTTCGAGGTCGCCGTCGGAGCGGAGGAACCCGAGCCGCGGGATCCCGGGGAAGGGGCCCACGTACCGTCCGGGAACTCCGCCGACGTCGAGGCGGTCACCGGAACGGAGGGGGAGCGGACCGGGTTGGCCGAACCCCCAACGCGGCTCGACGAGCCATAGGTCCCGGCCGTAGCGGGTCGAGAGGCTCATCCGGAAGTCGCCGAGGTCGGACCGAGCGTCGAGGCTCGCCGCGCGCGTCCTGCTCTCGTTGACTACGAAGAGGTCTCCCGGTTCGAGAAGGGAGGGGAGCTCGTCGAACCGGTGGTGCGACTCGCCGGCGGGGCCGCTGACGAGGAGCCGCACCCGGTCGCGAGCGACGCCCCGGTCCTCGGGGGTCCGGTCGGCGCCCTCGAGGACCGGGTACGGGGCCCCGGCATCGGCGAAACCGGTCACGACGGCACCTCCCAGCGGTCGGCCTGAGCGCGGAAGCGGAGTCCCGTGACGGCGTCTTTGGGCTGGTGGAGTAGCCAGGCCCAGAAGGGAAGCGTCACCTCGGGCAAGGGACGGTCGGAGATGTCCTCACCCGGAAACGCCGCCTGGTGCATCGCGGTTCGGAGGTCGCCCGGGTCGACCGAGACGACCGCGACCCCACGGTCGCGGAGCTCGTGGGCCAGCGTCAGCGAAACGAGGTCGAGGGCGGCCTTGCTGGCCCCGTATCCCCCCCATCCGGGGTACCCCCCGACCGCGGCGTCGCTCGAGATGTTGACCACGACCCCACTTCGGGCCTCGAGGTAGGGCAGCAACCCTTGGACGAGCCCGACGGGCGCGACGACGTTGGTCCGGTAGACCTGCTCGAGCGATTCGAGCGGATACTCCGAGAGTCGGGGCAGCGGGGAAGGTCCGAGCTCGCTCGCATTGTTGACGAGCAGGTCGAGGCCACCCGCCTCCCCGACCGCCCGCCGGATCTCCGCCCGGTGCCCGGTATCGACCACGTCACCGGCCAGCGCACGGACCCGAGTCCCGTAGGGGGCGAGCGACTCTTCCACCGCTCGAAGTGCCACCGCGCCCCGCGCGGTCAGCACGAGGTCCCAGCCGTCGGCGGCGAGGAACCGGGCGACGGTGGCGCCGAGACCTCGACTCGCCCCCGAGACGACCGCCAGCCGACGGGCTCCCGGGAGGTCCGTCATGGCGTCGCCTTCCTCTCGCGGATCAAGAATCGGCAGACCGGGTCGCCGGCCACCACCCGATGGGATACCTGCACGTTCGCCCGAAGGAGCGACTCGAACATCCGCCGCTCCGTGTCGCACGCTTCGGGGAACCGTTCGGCGATCGCGAGGATCGGACAGTTGTGCTCGACCAGTCCGACCGACCCGGGTCGGCGGGCCCCGACCTCGGCCATGTAACCGCCCTCGGTGCGAACCTGGGCGAGCTCCCGGACTCGGTGCGGAAGCGGGCCCTCGGCCACCCGCCCTCGGTATCGGTCGGCCACCTCCGTCGCCCGCTGGGACAGCAGTTCGGCGACGGCGCCACGACCCAGACGGCGCTCGATGAACTCGAGGGCGCAGAGCGACATCTCGGTGTACCCCTGCGGGAACAGTTCCGCCGCACCCGGCGAGAGGCGGAAGTGGACGCGCGGCCGGCCGACCTGACCGGCCCGGTACGAACGCTCCACGAGCCCGTCGGATTCGAGCTTTTGGAGGTGGCCGAGCGCGGCAACCTTCGAGAACCCGAGCTCGTGCGCGACCTCGGCGAGCGACGCGTTGGGACTCCGCTTCAGCAGTAGGAGGATCCCTCGCTTCGGAGAGGAGTACCCCGGCGCTTCCCGAGCCGCGCCCTGGTCCGTCATCGTCCGGGGAGAGGGCAGACCCGTTTATACACTGATTCGTTAACAAATCGAACGAACCGCCCGGTTCGTCAGCGATAGTTTCCTAAGCTCCGAAACCATCGCATCCCCATGGTCCCGCCGACCGAGGCGTCCGAGCAGAACCCCTTCCTCGGCCTGATGGAAGCGTTGTCGAACCGCCACGGGGAGATGAACGTCCGCTTAGACCACGTCACGCTGCGGCTCCCGCTGGTGCCCCAGCCGATCGAGGTCAACGGCACGCTCACGGTGTCGCTGCACCTGCGCGATCTCTCCGAGAAGGAGAAGGCCGCGCACGCGGCGCGCGAGGTCCGGGTCCTCGCGCGCTAGCCGGCGCGTCCTCGGGCCGCCCGCCCGAGCGGATTCGTCAGCTTTAATACGCATAGACACGCATAGATTACCGGCCATGAACGCCGAGCCCGACGCCCGGGGCCCGCACGCCTGCCTCGGCCGCGACTGCGGACACCCGACGACCGACCACTGGCCAACCCCCGAACTCGCGGGTCCGACCGAGGTGGTCGTCTGGTGCGTCTCTTGCCGACGGCACGAGGTCCGGCGCGCCCGGCGGGGGTGGCGCCGGTCCGAGGTCACCCCCCGCGCGAAGCGGTGGCCGCTCCTCGGCCGTCCCAACTGACCGGAGGGCCGGCCGGGCCCCTAGAGCATCGACACGAAGTGGCCGATCAGGAATCCGGCGAACCCCGCGCCGAGCCCGATGACGGCCATCCGCACGGCGCTCTTCCACAAGGAACCGATCGTCACCCGGGCCTCATACCAGCCGATGAGCAGTAGGGTGACAGCGCTCAGTGCGACGGCGATGTAGGCGGCGGTGACCGTTTGCGCCCTGAGGAAGAAAAACGGCAGCAACGGAATGATGTGCCCGAGCAGGGTCGAGCTGCCGACCACCAGCGCGCTGCGGCGCGGCGCGTTGGGAGGAATCGTCGAGAGGTTCAGTTCGAACGCCATCATGAGGTCGAGCCAGGCCCTCGGCTTCGACTCGATCCGGCGTAGCATGTCCTCGAGGTCCGCGCCCTCGTAGCCCCAGCGGCGCAGGATCACCCGGACCTCCTCGCGCTCGAGCTCGGGGACCTCCCGCATCTCGCGTTGCTCTCGCTCCTGCTCGGCCTCGAAAAGCTTGCGCCGCGAATCGGTCGAGGTGTAGGCGACGGCGGCCATCGCGAGCGACTCCGCCGCGAGGGCGGAGAGGCCCGCGATGATGATCAGCTGGTAGGCGGCGTGGGCGGCGACCAGACCGAGCAGGATGCCGAGTACGTTGACGAGGCCGTCCTGACCGCCGAGGATGAAGTCGGAGAGCAACGTCGGCCGCGCGTGCTGCTCCATCTGCTTGCGGTGGGCCATGGGGGAGCGGCCCCGCCACGCACGGTCCCGTTAAAGGGGTGCCGTCCTCGGAGCTCCGTCGCACCCGCAAGGGCACGGCCGACGGCCGAAACTAGGCCGCCCGCGAAGCCCCTTCCGCGAGGGCCCGGAGCTTCCGCAACGCCACGGGATGGGTCACGCCGTTCATGCCGGCGAACGTCTCGAAGCCGCAATCGGTGCCCCCCCACGCATTGGACTCGCCGACGATTTCCGCCAGCGTGTCGAGACGGAACCGGATCGTCTCGGGGGACTCGACGATCGGCGTTTTGACGTCGATCACCCCGCCGACGAAGCCGAGGTCCGACGGCCAACCGTGCTCCTTGGCGAAGCGGCGCAAGAGGAGAAGGTCCCCTTCGTGGTGCGGGTTCGCGAGTTCGCCGACCAGGGCCCGGACCTTCAGGCGCGCGAGTTCGGGGATCACCCGCGCGAAGTCGGCGTCGGACTCGTGCGACGCGGCGTAGTTCCCGTAGCAGTAGTGGACCCGGATCCGCTCCCTCGGCAGTCCGCGGATCGCCTCGTTGATCGCGTCCACGTGGCGCGGCAGGAGCTCGTAGAACTCCTTTCCCCAGTCGCCGGCGGTCTGACGACCCATCGCGAGGTCGGGCGCGTCGATCTGGAGCACCGTTCCCGGCACGTCGAGGATGGCGCGGTACTCCTTCGCGAGCTCTCGCGTGAGGCCGCGGAGGTAGTCGAGGTGCGTCGGGTAGACCGACGGATTGTTCGGATAGAAGATCGTGATGACGCCGGGAGAGGGGGAAGGGAAGAAGATGCTCGGCGCCCCCTCCTCCTTCGCGAGCCGGACTCCGTCCTTCGCCTCGCGCGCAGCGCTCGCCGCGCCGCGGTACTCGAGCGGCGCCACGACCTTCGGGAGGGCGAACGTAGACTGGATGTTCCCCATCATCGCCGCCATGGCGGGGTTCGACTCGATCATCTCCTGCACGAGCTCGGGGGTCATCGTCATCGAGACCTTCTCGGTCGACGAGAAGCCGTGGAATCGGTTCGGAAGGTAGTTCGTGTATCCTGCGACGCGCGACTGGCCGTTCGATACCTCGTAGAGACCGCGGGGGTTCCCGAGAGGATGCAGTTGTTCCCGGATCGTCTCCCGTTCGGCCGCGAGGTACTTCGCCGCATGCTCTTCCGACAGCTCCCCGGTGGGGCTCTGAGCGAGGAGCCCGAGGATCTCCTTCGGTCGGAACCAGCTTCCGGTCATCGTCGTGCGGTATTCCATGGACGTCTCCGCGCGACCGCGGCACGGGACTCGGGGGTTTGATGCTTTGCCCGAGGCGACCGGGCCGGTGGCGCGACCGACCCCGGCCCCGGGCGGGGCGGACGTTTCGCTAGCGCCGACGTGCGACCAACCGTCGCGCGTCGCGGAGGATCCGATCGTGGTCGAAGGCGAGGGGCCCCGCGTCGGCGAGGGAAACCCACGCCGCGGCCGCCGCGTCGTCGCCACCGCGAGGAGTGCGGGCGCGACCTCGCATCAAGTAGGCGACCGAGGTCGTCGGCTTTCGCGGGTCCCGGTCCGGACCGGAATACACTCCGACCAGCCGCCACGGTCGTGCCGTCAGGCCGGTCTCTTCCCGCAGCTCCCGGACCACCGCCTCCTCCACGGTCTCTTGTAGCTCGACAAATCCGCCGGGCAGTGCCCACATGCCCTGGTAGGGAGGGTGGCCGCGGCGGACCAACAGAACCCGCCCTCGGTCGATCCAGACCGCGTCGGCGGTCAGCGCGGGATTCTCGTAGCGCGGCCTCACGCCCGCCCGAGGGAGTCGGGGCTACATATCCGACCCGGGACCCCGGTCGGTCCAACCTTCCGGGCCGTTGCCTCTCCGACGCAAGTGACTTAGCCTAGCGCCGAAGAAGGCAGGAGAGGCCGGCAGGTTCCGAACTGCCGGGGGAACACACCATGAGCTCGGAGGTATTGGTCCACCGCGCGGTTCGACCGGGTGCGATCCTCCTCATCTTCGGCGCGGTCCAGTTCATCGTCGGGATGATCGTCGTCCAGTCGCGGTACCCGGGCTACAGCCTCACGCAGAACTACATCAGCGACCTCGGCGGAGCGAACTCCCCTTGGGCGCTCGGGTTCGACGCTTCGGTCATCCTCTTGGGTCTCTGCGCCATCTTTGGAGCCCTTCTGATCTGGAGCGCGTTCCCCGAGCGACCCAGCCGCGGCGTCGGCCTCACGTTCCTCCTGATTGCGGGGATCGGCGCGGTCGGGGTGGGAGTCTTCCCCGAGACCACCCCGGTCCTAAACGGAGGGATGCACGTGATCGTCTCCGCGGTCGCCTTCGTCGGTGCCGGCATCGGGCTCACGATCCTCTCGTTCGCGATGGCCCCGGGTCCGCACTGGCGTGCCTCGCGGCCCTTCACGCTCGCTCTCGGCGTGCTGACCCTCGCCGCGACGGTCCTCTTCGAGACCAATCTCTACCTCGGGCTCGGGCCCGGAGGCATGGAGCGACTGATCGTCGCGCCGATCCTGCTCTGGGCGATCGTCGAAGGGGTCCACCTCTCCCAGCTCCCGCGCTTCGCGCCGTCCGCCCTGCCCGGCAAAGCGGCGGCGTAAGACGGCGGGGCACCGGACTTTCGGGAACCGAGACCCCCGTCGGGGGTTTTGTCGCGCGTTCCGGCCACGGCGTAAGAAATCCCTATAACCGACCTCACCTCCCCGGGCTCCGGCGCCGTTCAGGTTCGTCGACCCGTGGGTCGAACGGTCGCACACACGAGGACAGGGAACCATGCGCATCCTGATCACCGGTGCGTCCGGATTCATCGGACGCAATCTCACCGCCTATGCGGTGGGGCGAGGCCACGAGGTCGTCGGAACGTACCTCTCCACGGCAGAGCTCTCGCACCGCGACCTCCCGAAGCAAGGGGTCCGCTGGGAGCGCCTCGACATGCAGGACGAGACGCGGGTCCGACAACTGGTCGAGGATATCCGGCCCGACGCCGTCTTCCACCTGGCCGCCCAAGCCTATGCCAAGAAGGCCTGGGCCGACCCCGCCGACACGTTCCGGACGAACGTGCTGGGTACGATCTATCTCTACGAGGCGCTCCGGCACCGCCCTCCCGAAAAAGGGGTGCTCCTGTCCGCGTCGGGCGCCGCCTACGGGGTCCCGGAGTCCCTCCCGGTCCGGGAGAACACGCCGCTCAACGCCACCAATCCGTACGGCGTTTCGAAGGGCGCCCAGGACATGCTCTCCCTGCAATACTCCCTGAATTTCGGACTTCGCATCCTCCGTGCCCGCCTGTTCGGCACCACCGGGCCCGGCAAGACCGGGGACGCGATGAACGACTTCGCCAAGCAGGTCGCCGCAATCGAGCGCACGGGCAAGTCGGGGGAGATTCAGGTGGGCAATCTCGACACGCTGCGCGACGTCTCGGACATCCGGGACGTGGTGGGGGCGATGTGGCTCGTCTTCGAGAAAGGGGACCCTAAGGAGCCGGTGAATGTCGCGGCCGGGCGCAGTTACTCGATCCGATGGATTGCCGACCAACTCGTCGGGCTCGCGAAGGTCCCCGTGAAGGTCTCCCGGAACCCGGCTCTGCTCCGGCCCACCGACGAGCCCGACAACCGGGCGGACGTGACGCGACTGGCGGCGCTGGGGCACTTGCCTGAGTTTCCGCTCGGTCGCACGATTTCGGACGCCCTCGACTTTTGGCGAGCAGCGCCCGACTAGCTCGGTGGTTCAACGTCCACAGAATGGACTGCAGGAGGAGGCTGCCGCGGACGACGACCGCGGATGAGTTGAACGACCACGATCATCGC
>JASHYY010000058.1 GCA_030042815.1 Thermoplasmata archaeon
CACCCCGACCCCGAGGGGGAGGTCGTCCACCTCGTCGAGGACCTCGGAATCCGCGCGTTGAAGCTCCACCCGCCCCACCAGCTGTTCCGCCCGGACGGCTACGTCGACGGCAGCCAACCGCAGCTGCGGGAGCTGTACGACGCCTGCGAGCGTCACCGGCTCCCGATCGTCTTCCACACGGGGACGTCGGTGTTCCCGCGCGCGCGCAATCGTTACTCCGACCCGCTGTTCGTCGAGGACGTCGCGCTGGATTTCCCGAAGCTCCCCATCGTCCTCGCGCACGGCGGTCGTCCGATCTGGATGGAGACGGCCGTCTTCCTCGCCCGCCGGTTCCCGAACGTCTGGCTCGAGGTCTCGGGCGTGCCGCCGTCCCGCCTGCTCGAGTACTTTCCGCAGCTGCCGCGCATCGCCGAGAAGGTCCTGTTCGGGACGGACTGGCCGGGCCCGGGGGTCCGGGACATCCGCGAGAACTTCGACGCGTTCCGGGCCCTGCCGATCCCGGCGGACGCCCAGGAGCGGATTCTCATCGAGAACCCGCTCTCGGTCTTCCCCCGCCGGGCGCCCTCTTGAAATAGTGGGGCTCTCTCGGCGCCCCGTGCCCGACCCCGACGCGACCCCGCCCGAGGCTCCGCCCCCGGAGCCGGAGGCGCCCACGCCGACGGTCGAGGTCGTCGAGGGCGGGGAAGAAGTCGGCCGGCTCCCGCTCCCGCGGCGCGACCGCGGCGAGGTCTTCGGCATCGCGAGCCAGCTGCTCGGGGCCGCTCGGATCCGCGTCATGTGCGAGGACAACGTCTCGCGGATGGGGCGGATCACCGGGAAGATGAAGAAGAAAATGTGGATCCGCGAGGGAGACCTGCTCGTCGTCCGTCCGTGGGGATTCCAGGAGGAAAGGCCGACATCCTGTTCCGATACAGCCGGACCCAGTCGCAGTACCTCGCCCGGCGGAACCTCCTCCCTGCGTCCGTGAACGTCTTTTCGACGCCCGAGGCACCGGCCGAGGGGACTACCCCCTCGTAGACGTACCCCATGTGGGCCGCGTCGCACCGGCCGCTCTCCTCCGAGGAGATGGCGGTCGTCGAGCAGAATGCGGTGGCCCTCGGCGTGACGATCGACGCCCTGATGGAGAACGCGGGCCGCGCCGTCGCCGAGGAGGCCACCCGGCATCTTCCCCCGCCGCCCGCGCGGGTCGCGGTCGTCGCGAGCACCGGGAACAACGGAGGCGACGGAACCGGCGCGGCGTTCTACCTTCACCAATGGGGATACTCGCCCGAGGTGTGGCTCGTCCGCCCTCCGGCGGAGATCCACTCGCGCGCCGCCCGCCGGTGCTACGACCGGATCGAGCGCCGCCTTCCCATCCATGGGCGCATCCCCCGGCCCGAGGAGCTCGCGACGATGCCGCTGATCGTCGACGCGCTGCTCGGCACCGGCCAGAAGGGGATGCTGCACGGGTCGATCCGGGAGGCCGTCGACGCGATCCGGTCGAGCCGCGCGCCGGTTCTCGCGGTCGACCTCCCCACGGGCGTCACCGACCCCGAGGGCCTGAAGCCGGCCTGGACGGTCACCTTCACGACCCCGAAGGAGGAGATCGAGGGCGCGACGGTCGGCGAGCTTACGGTCCGGGACATCGGCATCCCGGCGGCGGCCTGGCGTCGGACCGGCCCCGGGGAGTTCCTCTTCTTCCCGACCCCGGGAGAGCGGGGTCGGACGGGACGTCTCGTGGTCATCGGGGGCGGCCCGTACGCGGGCGCGCCCGCGCTCGCCGGGCTCGCCGCGCTCCGCTCGGGCGCCGAGCGAGCGACGGTGCTCGCTCCGGAAGGCGCGGCCGAGCGCATCCAGTCGTTCAGCCCGAACCTGGTCGTCCGCGCCTTCGGCTCGGAGCGCTTCCGCCCGACCGACGTGCCCGAGATCCTCGAGTTCGTCCGCGGCTCGCACGCCCGGGCGGTCGTCGTGGGCATGGGGGCCGGCACGCACCCCGAGACGACCGAGGCGCTCGCGACGGTCCTCCGGGAGCTCGCGAACCTCCTCCCGGTCGTGGTCGACGCGGACGCCCTCGTCGCGCTCCCGAAGCCGGACGAGCTCGGCGCGGACGAGGCGCGCGCGGTCGTCGCGACCCCCAACTCCGGCGAGTTCGAGCGGGTGTTCGCCGGTCGCCCGGGCGGACCGGCCGACGAGCGGGCGGACGAGGTCCGTCGGATCGCCGCCGAGCGCAAGGTCACGCTCGTGGTGAAGGGCGCCCCGGACCTCGGCTCGGACGGGACGACCGTCTTCGAGAACGCCCACCACCACCCGGCGATGACGGTCGGCGGCGTCGGGGACGTCCTCGCGGGCGTGATCGGCAGCCTCCTCGCGCAGGGCGTCCGGCCGCTGCACGCCGCCCGGCTCGGGACCTACTGGACCGGCGAGGCGGGACAGCGCGGCGCGTCGCGGCGGGGCTTCGGTCTCGTCGCGACCGACGTGGTCGACGAGCTGCCGGCGGCGCTGGTGGCCGGCCTCGAGCGGGTCCGCCCCGGAGCGTGAGCGACCGGTGCGCCGGGTTCAGGCGTAGCGGACGCGGCCCCGGATGACGCGGGCACGGGTCCGAACGTCCTTCTCGCCCGATGGGTTCCCCTC
>JASHYY010000059.1 GCA_030042815.1 Thermoplasmata archaeon
GAGGACGGGTCGTCGAGCAGGTGGAGCACGTGCACGAACAACGCTCCGTCGAACGCCGCGTCGCGGAACGGCAGGGCATAGGCGCTGCCGCGGACGAGGCGGGGGATGCCTTTCGCGCGCGCCCGGGCGAGCATCCCACGCGACGCGTCCACTCCGGTGACCTCGAACCCCCCGTGCACGAGGGGGGCCGCGATCCGGCCCGTGCCGACCCCGACCTCGAGGATCGAGGCGACCGACTGGTCTCGCAGGTACTCCACGACCCCGGCCAGGGTGGGGGCATCGAGCGGTTGGCGGGTCGCGTCGTAGACCGGGGAGATCTCGTCGAACTCCGCGGGGACGTTGCGCACGGCCATCGGGGGACCGACCGCACGCGGGTATTTCGCCCCGACGTGCGGGGCGCGCCCCGGGGTTAGAACTTGAGGCCCCGGACCGCGGGCACGAGGACGGCGGCGACCCCCGTGCCGACGAGTCCGAGACCGACGGCGTAGCCGAGCGTCGCGGGCGCCACGGACGAGGAGAGGAGACCGAAGGCGAGCGCGCCGACCGCGCTCGCCACGCCGGGGAAGAGGTAGAGGTTCGAGATGACGCGCCCGATCGCGTCGGGGGGCGCGGTGGCTTGGAGGTACGCGTAGAGGAGGGTGGCGGGGATCCCCCCGGTAAGTCCGACCAGGAACCAGGCGCCGACGCTCGGCAGGAGGCTCGGGAGCGCGAGGACGGCGAGGGCGGTCGTGGCCCCTTCCCCGACCATCGCCCCGACCAGGAGCCGTCCCAGGTAGGCCCGAGGGTTGGCCCGCCCGACGATCAGGCCGCCGACGACGGCTCCGACGACGTAGACCGTGAAGAGGAGCCCGTAGACGTGGCTCGACCCTCCGAAGAACCGGTACGCGAACAGCGTGACGAGGAGCGCCGGCGCGCCGAGGAAGAAACCCTCCGCGGCGAAGAGAGCGCCGATCTGCAAGAGGGGCCGCCCGGGCCCCCGACCCAGGATCGACCAGCCCTCGAGGAAATGGCGGAACACCCCGCCGCCGGCCGCGGGCACGGACCGGATGGCGACCGGGGCGATGAGGAGGGCGGAGGCGGCAAGGAGGGCCGCGAACAGGAAGGCACCGCCACCGGGTCCGACCAGGATCAGGAGCGCGGCCCCGACCGAGTAGCCCGCGAGCGAGCCCCCGCCCACCATCGCCGACTGGAGGCCGTTCGCCCGGAGGACGTTGTCCTTCCCGACCAGGATCCGGGGCACCGTGTTGTCGGCGGTCCACCAAAAATCATCGAGGACCGCCATCACGACCACGGCGCCGATCAGGAGGGAGACCGAAAGGTGACCGGTCACGACCGTCGCGCCGACCGCAGCGGCGGTGACCGCCTCGAGGGGCAGCGTGATCAGGAAGACGGTCCGCTTGTCGGCGACCCGGTCGACGAAGGGGCCCGCGACGAAGGTGAGCGAGTAGATCCCGTACTGGACGAACAGGACGACCGCGGAGAGGAGGAGCGAGCCCGAGACTCGGTAGGCGAGCCAGAGGACCGAGAGGCTCCAGGCAGAGTAGCCGATGTTGCCGGTGACCTCCGCCGCGAGCCACAGGGAGAAGCGGCGGTTCGCCAGGACCGAGCGGAGGCTGTCGTTCTCCGCGCTATCCCCCCGACCGGGGTACGGTTCCTCGGTTAAAGCTCCCCGGCGAAACCGCCGGGCCCGTCGGTTGGGGCCCTAGGCGGCCCGTTCGGCCGGGCGAGGGCTCGCCGTCGGGGACGCGAGGCTCCAGCGGGAGAAATCGACGAGCCCGAAGAACAGCAGCACGATGCCGACGAACTCCGCGTAGTAGAGCATCACCGGGAACGAGGCGATGTAGAACGCGCCCCCCGCGCCGAGGACGCACGCGCCCGAGAGCATGAGGAGGCCGCGCCAGCGGAACGACTTGCGGAGCGAGCGCACGCAGGCCCAGAGCAGGACCACCGTCGCCGGGACGGTGACGAGCGAAGAGAGCACGAGCAGGAGGAGCGGCGGATTGCCCGAGATCACGCCGGCGCGGACCATCGAGCTCGGCATCGGGGTGGTGAAGCTGAACAGGGCGACCGCGGCGAGCGCAGTCCCGATGTACGCTTCGTACGCGCGGATCCAGCCGGGCCGGTGGAACGCGCGGACCGCGCCGAGCGAGAGGACCCCCACGATCGCGGCCGAGAAGAAGACGTAGGCCTGGAGCAGGAACGTCGAGACCACGCCGACGAACGCCACCAGCTCGAGCGCGGTCGCCGCGGTGCCGAGCCCGAGACCGGCCGCCCACATCACCTGGTGGCGGTCGTGGTTGCGCGCGAAGCGGACGAAGCCGCGCACCGAGAGCGCCCCCAGCACTCCGGTCAGCAGCGCGAGCGAGGCAGCGATCCCCCACGATTCGAGGTCCACTGTCAACACCCGGTCCGAACCTTCCACGGTCCCGGGGTCCCTTCCCCCCGTCGTACCAACAGTTCGTACTTCGGGGGCCCGGGCGGGTCGTCGTAGGCCCCGGGGGGCGACAATCGGTCACCCGTGACGCGCGTCCAAAGCCGGGTCGCTCCGTCCCCCGTCCCGGCCGGCGCGCGGAGGAGACTCAGCCGTTGCGGAACCTCGAGGCGCCGTCGAGGAGAAACCGGATGTCCGACGCGAGCGAGATGAACCGGAAGCCGAGGTCGACCGCGGCCTTCTTCTCCTCGAGCGACACGACCAGCGTGCCCGGGATCTTCCCGTGACGTTCGCAGGTCGCCACGACGGTGCGCATCGCGTCGCGGACCTTCGGGTTCGTGCGGTCGTCGAGCAAACCCAAGCTGAGCGTCAGGTCGGTCGGCCCGACGAACAGGAGGTCCACGCCGGGGACGGCCGCGATCGCTTCGAGGTGTTCGAGCGCTTCCCGGGTTTCGATCTGCACCCCGACCGTCGTCTCGGCGTTCGCCGTCCGCAAGTACGTCGCGAGCTCCCGCCCGTAGCGGGAGGCGGCCGCGGCGGCGGCGCCCCGAATTCCCTCCGGGGGATACTTCGCGTAGGAGACGACCGCACGAGCCTGCGCTTCGGAGCTCACCAGCGGAACGAGAATCCCGTGCGCCCCGGCGTCCAACGCTTGCTTGACCAGGTACTGGTCGATGTTCCCAACCCGGACGAACGGCGTCGGACCCGAGCCCTGGAGGAGCGCGACCATCGCCGCCAGCGTTTCGGGATTGACCGGTGCGTGCTCGGTGTCGACCATGAGCCAGTCAAAGCCGAGGCCCCGGAGGGCGTCGACCGCCACGAGCGAAGAGGACGAGACCCATGTCCCGAACGACGGTTCCCTGGCACTCCGAAGTCGCTGCTTGAGTTCGCCCTTCATCGTTCCTCCGCCGCCGGCACGGGTCCGCGGCGGCGATAAGCTTTCCATGGCAGACCCGAGAGACGGGGGTGCCCCGGCGCTTCCGTGACCCCCCGACCCTCGCACCGGGCCCGGAAATCGGTGTCCGGGCTGCGTGTGGTTCGATAGCTTAATCCACCGGTCGTCCGAGATTTCGCGCGGTGTCTTAGTGACCGGCTTGCGGTCCCGCGAGAGCGCTTCCGGTGGCCCCGCCACCGTGCGCTGGACGGCCTGGACGGGGGCGAGCTTTCTCTGGGCGGCCGGGAGTCTCGCCGTGGCGCTCGGGGCCCTGCTGCTGCTCGGTCTCTGGGACGGGGTCGCGCGCTACCTGCCGCTCTTTCTCGTGGCTCTCGGAGTCGGCACCCTCGCGAGCACGTACGGGGTGGCGGTCCCCTCGACCCCGCGCCCCGCCCCACGGGCCGCGGCCGCACCGTCACGGAAGTCTCCCTCCCCAACGCCCGCGCCGGCACCGCCGAGCAAGGAGTCCGCGCCGACGGGACACCGGTCGTGGAGGTTCCACCTGCACAGCGGGCTCGGGCGCGCGGTCGTCTCCGCCGCCGGGCGCGGCGGCGATGCGGTCTGGGGGCACTGGTCGACCCCTCGGGGAAGGCCGCTCGGGGCCGAACTCGTCGGCCCGGTAGCCGCCACCGCGTACTCTCCGCCCAGAGCCGGGGCGTACGTACCGTTCCCCTCCCGGGACCAGGACCTCTACTGGCCCGGTGAACCCGGCCCCTCCGCGAGACCACCGAGGACCTCCCCGCTCTCTTCGGAAGGTCGTCCGGTGCGGACGTCCGCAGCCGCAACGACCCCGACCCACGCGGTTCCGGAATCTCCCGGGCTCACCTCCACTCCCTTCTCCGACTCCGAGCTGGACGCTCTGTTTCCGCCGATCCGCGAGCCGGAGAGGACGACCCTGCCTTTGGCGGAAACGCCGCCGTTCGACCGGGTCCCGCCGCTCGAAACCCGGCCGCCGGAAACTCCGAGGCCCGCGACGTTCGTCGCGGAGACTCCCGAAGTACCGAACTCCGGCGGCCCTCC
>JASHYY010000060.1 GCA_030042815.1 Thermoplasmata archaeon
TCGACGTCGTAGAGCGTGAACGTATCGTAGCCGCCGAGCGCGTCGACGGTCCGCGCGAGCGCGCGGCGCCCGGAGTTCAGCGCGGCCGTGACCGAGAGCAACGGGCGGACGCGCCGGTCGAAGAGGGAGGGGCGCCCGCTCCCGGATTCGACCGCGGCGACGACCGGGAGCCCCCCGAGGCGCCGAGCGAGGTCGTCGAGCGCCGCGCGCGGCCCGGTGACGAGGAACGGCGGCCGGTACTCGACGGCGGTGCGTCGCACCTTGCCCGTCCGGCGGTCCTTCACCCAGAGGACGACCGAGCGGCCGTCCGCGCTCTCGGTGATGTCGAGGACCCAGCCGTCGGGCGTCGTGGTCGGACCCCCGCGCCGGGGCTACGGACGGGGCGACCGCTCGGCCGTCCCGGCGCGCACGCGCGCGGCGAGGTCGGTGAGGACGGAGAGGAGGATCGACTCGAGGAGGTCCGGGCTCCCCACGTACGTCGCCTGGGCCGCGTAGCGGCGCGCGCCGGTGCGAACCATCTCGAACGCCGCCCGCTCCTCGGGCGTCGTGAGGAGGCGCGCGAACTCGTCCCAGCGCTTCATCCGCTCCTCGAGCGCCTGGCGGTAGGTCGGGGCGGTACGCCCCACGCGATCACCTCCTCGGCGACCGGGCCGCCGAACTCGTCGATCCCCCGCTGGCCGGCGGACCGCGGCACGAGCGCGAGCCGCGCGTCGTCCCGCAGGGCCCGCAGGCGCACGGTGCCGGGGCCGCGCGCGAACGTGACGAGGTCGCACCAGCGCGGTCCCTCGTCGGCGAGGCCGGGGAACTGCGAAAATCCCCCGGGGCCGAGCGTCAGGAGGAGCGGGAGGCGGACCGCTTCGAGGAGCGGGCCGAGCGAGCGGGCCATGTGCCGCAGGAGCGCCGCGCGCTCCTCGGCCGGGATCTCGTCGTCCGCGAACAGCGCGGGCAGGTCGTGCCCGACGAGCAGGGTCGGCGGATGCCGACGCACCTCGGCGGCCCAGCCGTCCACGAGCGCGACCATCTGGTAGGCCGTGAACGCGCGGGCGAGACGGATGTGCCGCAGCGTCTCGGTCGCGTCGACGCCGAGCGATCGGCCGAGCTCCCCGATCCGGTACGGATGGAACCGGTTCGACCCCTCGAGGAGGCAGACGCGGCCGCGGGCGACCGCGTTCCCCGCGAAGAGGAGCTCGAGGATCGGCTCGACGGCCGGGCGGGGGCCGACCCAGAGCGTCGCTTCGCCCGGCGCGAAGCGGCGGGCGAGCCAGGGGAAGAGCGCCGGGGACGACGGCAGCACGGACGCGGCCCGGGCCCGGCGGGGACGGGACGCGAGGCGGAACCCTTCCGCCGGTGCGAGAGGGATCGGCTCGGCGACGTCGGGAAGCCCCAGGTCGAACGGTCCCGTCTCCCCCGGTACGTCCTCCGGTGCGAGCGCCGGGGCGAACGGGTCGGACTCGAGCATCGGCGGCGGCACGCCTCCGAGCGGTCCTAGCGCCGGAATCGCTCTAAAGCGGCCGCTCGGGGGACGTTGAAACGCGCCCGAGAACGGAGCGTTTCGGCGCCGATCCGCGGACCCGTTACGTGTCGAGGCGGCCGCGGCGCGAGGGGGCGGGGATCCCGAGCTCCTCCGAGAGCGTGCGGCAGTTCACCGCCGCGTCGCCGCGGAAGTGGTTGTTGAAGAACCCGTAGACGGTCGCGACCTGCTCGGTCAGCGACTGGATCCGCGGCACCCAGGCGACGACCTCCGCCTTCGAGTAGGTGTAGTCGTACCAGAGCGGGCTCCCGTGCCCGTGCCAGCGCACGTAGGCGAACGGGGCGGTCGTCTCGAGCGCGATCGGAAGGTGCGGCCCGTCGACGATGACGTGCGCGAGGCCGAACTCGCGCAGCAGCGCGTACGCCTCGGGGACGAGCCAGGAGCGCTCCCGGAACTCGACCGCGACCGGGAGGTCGCGCGGCAGGGTCTCGTAGAACCGGCGCACCGTCGCGGCCTCGAACGGCAGTGACGGCGGCAGCTGCAGCAAGGCGGCTGCGAACTTCCCGGCCTCCCGGATCGGCTTCAGTACCGCGAGGAACCGGGCGAGCTCCTCGTCGGTGCCGACGAGGCGCAGGTCGTGCGTGATAGTCTGGGGGAACTTCGCCGCGAACCGGAACCGGGCCGGCGTGCGCTGCGCCCACGAGGCGGCGACGGACGGCGGCGGCAGCCGGTAGAACGTCGAGTTGACCTCGACGATCGGGAAGAGGCTCGCGTAGTAGTGCAGCTTGTCGGCCGCCCCGCGGGGCGGGTACACCCGCCCGACCCACTCCGGGTAGTCCCAGCCGCTGGTGCCGAGCAGGATGTCGCTCACAGACCCGACCCGGAGGGATAGCCCGGCGGCCGGTTAACGCCTGCGCGCGACGGGTCCGGCCGACGGGCGGAGGGGGTACGGGAGCGGAGCGGTTCCCCGAGGGGACCCCGGTCTCCTGCGAAATTCAACCTTTTATGGACCGCGGTCAGTGGATGGGCGGAGTCCGCGG
>JASHYY010000061.1 GCA_030042815.1 Thermoplasmata archaeon
CACCGCTGACGGCGAGCCCCGCGATCAGCCCGGACCAGGACGGAGACGAGAGGTAGATCACCGCCGCGACCCACATCTCCCCCATCATCGCGAGGAGGTACAGTCCGATCCACCCTCGCGCCGCACTGCGGGCCTCGACGACCGCCCGGATCAGAAGGGCGGTGACGACCGCCATCGCCGCGGCGACCGTACCGAACAGGACGAGGAGCGTCAGCATTCCGGTCTTGCGGCGCCAGTTCGAGGTCGGGATTCGCGTCCGACTTTAAAGGACCGCGTTCTTACTACAAGCCCCGTGGGAAGCCGGACGCCCCAGCTCTCGCCAGGAAACGTTCACGGCCGGTCCGTTCCGACGGCGACGGCCGCCCGGGGGTACCGCGATCGGTCGGCGACGCGCTCGGACGAGAAGGCGCCCGGGTCGGTCACCGCGTGGAGGAACACGACCATCTGGACAAGGAGCGAGAGGGCAAAGATCTCGGGGCGGCCGGACTCCACCCAGACGTACAGGCCCGCCGCCATCGCTCCGAACGAGAGGATCAATCGGACCGCATACGAGAAGACCGATCGAGGCAGCGGTTCGTCTCGAAACAGCGCAACCAGGAGCCAAGCGACCGAGAGGGCCATCAAGGCGCTGGCCGCAACGGTCGTCGGGAGTACCCAGTCGATCCCGAGCAGCGTGGGCGGAGAGCAGACCATCACGGCCGGCTGGACCAGGAGGTACCGGCGCATGGGCGGCGGAAACACGGGCAGCAGCCAGCCCAGCGTGATCACCATCTCCAGCGCCATCGGGAACACGAACCAGGGAGAGGTGATCGCCGCACCCAGCACCGACAGAGTATCGCTTCCACCGGCGCCCAGCCCGGGCGCGAGAATCCCGTCGAGCAGGCTGAACGACCAGCCCATCAGGAACTCGTTGAGAATGACGAGGAATACCACGGACCCGACGAACACCGTCCGGGAAGGGAGACGCTCGGGCGCCGCTCGAGGATCGTGATACCTTCGTGTCTCTCGAAGAAATTCGAAGAACACGAGGAAGACGCTCGCCGACATGATCACCGCGGCGACCCAGAAGCCCGCGACGACGCCCGGGGTTCCGCCGACGGCGAAGTAGACGAGGACTCCGACGAACATCGCCGACATCATGAGCAAGAGGAACTGGACGACGCTCGCGCGCAGGGGACCGGGGGCAAACGCGGCCCACTTGACCGTCACAGCGCTCGTCACCGACATCGCCACCGCGAAGCCGGCGAGCACCCCGACGACCGCGACCGACGTCATCCTACCGCCGTCCGAATGAGCCGTTCCCCGAAGCGACCGCCCGGGCACCGAGCACCCGGGGCTCAAATCGTCCGCGCGGCCGCATCGGAACCGCTACGCCATCCGAGGCAGAAGAACGGAAGGGGTGGACAGCACGACCGAGCGGACTCCACGGGCGGGTTCCGGAAGACGCCGGCCCCCACCCCTCGCCCGGGTAAAATCGCCGCGGACGCTCAGCTTCAGTTCCCCTCGGAGCCTTCCCTCGGGACCAGGGCCAGCAGCAAGTCTATCGAGCATTTCGATTTGCCGCTCGGACGCGGGATGAGCGGGGTCGGAGACCGGGCGGTCGAGGTCTGGAGGGGGATGACCCGGGTCGATTTGCGCCACTTCGACCTCAGGACGAGCCTCCTCGGCGCCGGTCTCGTCGTCACCCCGCTGGTCGTCGGCTTCCTGCTGGGTCTTGCCCAGCCGGCGGTGCTGGTCACGATCGGCGCGCTGAACCTCCTGCTCCTCGCCGAGCCTTTTCCGGAGAAGACCGCGGCTAAGGTCGTGGCGACCGGAGTCCTGACGAACGCGTCGGCCTTTGCCGCGGGTACCGCCATTGCGACGTTGCCCGTGCTCTACGAGCTCCCGCTGGTGGGCGCAGGGGTCTTCGTCGCGCTCGCGCTGGCGCGCGGCGTCGAGTGGGAGAACGCCGGCCTCATCGCTGCGGTCATGCTGGCCTTCGCGGTCGGAGTGCCCCCCACGACCGCCCCCGGCCTCTTTCTCCGACCCGCGGCGGTCCTCCTCGGGGGGATTTGGGCCCTCAGTGCCTTGTTCGCGCTCTCCGTCCTTGGCTCCTCGCTTTCGCTCGTTCGGGTCGGGAGCCACCGTGCGCCGACCGCCGCACCGTCGGCGAGCGGTGCCGCCGTGACCGTCCACGCCGGAGTGGTCGCAGCCACGGCCACCCTGGGCTTGCTGCTCGGGCACGAACTTGGCCTCCCGAGGGACTACTGGATCGTCCTCACGGTGCTCGTGGCACTCCGCCTAGACCTCGCCGCCACGCTTTCGTTCTCCAGTCGTCGGATTGTCGGCACGATCGTGGGCGCGGCCGCCGCCTTCTTTGTCACGACGCTGACCTCCGATCCCTGGATTCTCCTGCCCGTGCTCGTAGCCACGACCACGCTCGTCTTCGCCTCGCGCGGCGTCAATTACGTGGTCAACGCGATCGGGATCACGCTGACGGTGATCGTGCTGCTCAATCTCGTCTACTCGGGGGGTCCGTCGCTCGCTCTTGCTCGCGTGATCGATACGGTCATCGGAGGATCTCTTGCGCTTGTCGTCTCGTTTGGTCTCTCGCAGTGGCTTGCCCACCGACCCCGGCTCGCATCGGACCCCGATTGACCGTACCCGCACGCCCCGGAATCCTTCGGGCCGAGGGGCGTGCGAACCCTCCACGTCCGGCGCCGTGGACTTCGCGACGCCCCCGCCGCCCTCCGAGGATTCCAAGATCGCCGAACTCGACGAGTTTCCGCGCCCGGTTCCGCGACCTCCCGGTGGGTTACAAGTAGGCCCATCGTCCTCGGCTCCTGGTCATGCCGAAGACTCCCTCGACACTGCACCACGACGCGGCCCGCAACATCGTGACCAAGTATCTGAGGGTCCGACCGGGGGAGAACGTGGTCATCGAGTCGTGGGACCATACGATGCCGATGGCCGCCGCCATGGTCGACGAG
>JASHYY010000062.1 GCA_030042815.1 Thermoplasmata archaeon
CGCCCGAACTCCTCCTTCTCCGCCGGATGCCAGCCGATCGCCGTCGGGTAGAGCAGGAGCTCGGCGCCGGCCAGGGCGGCGATCCGCGCGGCTTCGGGATACCACTGGTCCCAGCAGATGAGGGTCGATGCCGGCCCGGTCGGCAGCGAGAACGTGGGGAACCCGAGGTCTCCCGGTGTGAAGTAGAACTTCTCGTAATAGAGGGGATCGTCCGGGATGTGCATCTTGCGGTACCGCCCGACGATCGCTCCGTCCGGCCCGAGCACGACGGTCGTGTTGTGGTAGATCCCGGCCGACCGGCGTTCGAAGACCGGCGCGAACACCGACACGCGGTGTTCTCGGGCCGTCTGCGCCAGCCGGTCCACGGTGGGTCCGGGGATCGGTTCCGCCTCGTCAAAGAGCGCGTGGTCCTCCCGCTGACAGAAGTACTGGGTCCGAAACAGCTCGGGGAGGCAAACGACCGCGGCCCCGCGCGCCGCCAACTCCCCGACCCGGTCGACCGCCTTCGCCAGGTTGGCGTCGGGGTCGGGTCCGCACGCCATCTGGACGAGCCCGATGCGGTACTTCGGACGTCGGCTCACGGTCCCACCGGGGTCGAGGCCGGGCCGCCGCGGTCCCGACGTCGTCCCTGGCGCGACGAATCCGACGAGCGGCTAATGAGGTTTCGTGTAGCCGGGCGCCCCGACCCCGGGCGCCGCCCGGCCAGGCCGGTCGACCGAAGGCGGTAGACGAACATCCGGTCCGCCCGGGTCTCGGGGCGTGCGCCGGTCGACCGATACAGGCCTGCTGCGGCCGTGTTGCGAGGGTCCGTGAGGACGAACACCTCCTGGAATCCCCGGTCCCGGCAGTAGCGAAGTAGCGCTTCTACGAGACGACGGCCGAACCCGCGGCGTCGTGCCACGGGGAGCACGCCGATCTCGTAGAGGAACATCTGGCCCCGGGAAGAGTCCAGGCGCCCGAGCTGGGTCCCCCGAAGGAATCCCACCGCGGCGGGGCCGTCGTACGCGACGAGCAGGACGTTTCTTCGGTCTTTCAGGTAGGCGCGGGCCGCCCTCGCGTCCATCGGACGGTCGAAGAGGTGTGCCGCCTGCCGCAGGGTTGCGAACTGCCGGGGCCCGAGCCGACGGACGGACCCGGGGTTTCCTCCCTTCGGGCGGTACCGCCCACGCCGACGGGCCGCGCGTCCGGGGGTGCGACGCGTCATGCTACGGCGGAGTCGGCTCGGAACGGCGCGAGGACCGGAGGCGAACGTGAGCTCCTGCCGCGAGGGCCACGACCCCGACGACCAGGAACCCTGCCGCGGTCAACGGTCCCGCGGAGTCGACGCGGAGGGCGACGGAGATTCCGGCCCCGGTCCAGAGGAGGGCGGCGGCTCCGACGGCCGTGGCCAACTCGAACCGATCGGCGCCCGCCGTCACGGCCGTCGAGAGGAACAGGATCACGCCTCCGGCCGCCGCGACCGAACCGAGGCCGGCTGCGATCCACCCCGCGAGAAGGAGCGAGAGACCTCCGAAGAGGAACAGCGCCGCCCTCCAGGCCGACCTTCCGGAGAAGGGAGGGTAGGCGGCGCGACGGGCCGGGGAGAGCTCTTGGACTCGGCCTCGGACGACCACGACGATGCAATCCGGCGCCGACTCCATGGTCGTGGGTCGAGCCAACGCCCTCCCGAACTTACCTCCTGCGCCGGTCCGCGGGCCGCGCTCGCACGGCGCGGAAGACTTGCGGGGGCGCCCGAGCCGGGGGTCCCGAGTCCCCGAGGCCGAATCCCGAAATATCCCGGTGCGCTGCGACGACCATGAGGACGCGACGGCTCGGGCGCGCGGGTCCCTCGGTCTCGGCGATCGGTCTCGGCTGCATGGGCATGTCCCACGGGTACGGCGAGCGCGACGATGCGGAGTCGGTCGCCACGATCCATCGGGCCCTCGACCTCGGCGTGAACTTCCTCGATACGGCCGACATCTACGGACCGTTCGTGAACGAGGAGCTGGTCGGGAGCGCGATCCGAGGGCGCCGGGACGAGGTCGTCCTCGCCACGAAGGCCGGGTTCGTCCCCCGCGACGGTTCCGCCCGCGCGCCGATCGACGGCAGTCCCGCCCACCTGCGCGAGGCGTGCGACGCAAGCCTCCGGCGATTGGGCGTCCCGACGATCGACCTCTACTATCTTCACCGGGTCGACCCTCGGACCCCGATCGAGGAGAGCGTGGGGGCGATGGCCGGGCTCGTGGCCGAGGGCAAGGTCCGCTTCCTGGGCCTGTCGGAGGTCAGTCCGAGCACCCTCCGCCGTGCGCACGCCGTTCACCCGATCACCGCCGTCCAGAGCGAGTACTCCTTGTGGACGCGGGACCCCGAGGACGGTATCTTGGCCGCATGCCGCGAGCTCGGCGTCGGGTTCGTACCGTTCAGCCCCCTCGGTCGGGGGTTCCTCTCGGGGAAGGTGCGCACGCTCGACAACCTCCCGGCGGAGGACTTTCGGCGGGGAGTACCGCGCCTCCAAGGCGAGAACCTCGGCCGTAACCTCGGGCTCGTCGACCGTCTTGCGGACCTCGCCCGCGAAAAGGGCTGCACTCCGGCCCAGCTCGCCCTCGCGTGGGTCCTCGCTCAAGGGGAGCAGATCGTTCCGATCCCCGGGACCAAGCGCCGCCGGTACCTGGAGGAGAACGCGGCCGCGGCGGACCTCGTGCTCTCGCCGGCCGACCTCGACCGCATCGAGGCGGCCGTCCCGCGATCCTCGGTGGCCGGAGACCGCTACCCACCCGAGAGCATGGCCCTCGTCGACCGATAGTCGGACGTCGCCGCCCTAGACCTCGGGCGCCTTCCGACGCCCGCGGCCGAGCGTGCGGGTGGTCCCGAAGCTCGCCCGCCGCGGGCGAGGCGGGTCGACCGACCCCGTCACCCAGGCGAGGCTCTCGCGAGGGTGCTCGAGCGAAGCGTAGACCGCGACGGGGCTGGACCGGTGGCGGACGGCGCCCACCGGCCGGTGGTCGTTCGGCCGGGGCAGGCGCGGTGGGTCCCACTCGTAGTCGCTCATGGCAAAATATGTAGAAAGTTTACAGAATAAATAGTTTAGTCCATAATGCTATAGTGCAGCACGTCGCGCAGCCGTCCGGTCACTCGTACGAGAGGTCGGAGCGCATGTAGGCCCGCACGGCGAGGAAGAGGATCACCACGGTCTCGACGACGAGGACGGCCATCTGGACCCCGTCGGTCGGGCCGAGGGTCCCGGAGTAGGCGCCGCGAACCGCATCCGAGACGTAGGTGAGCGGGTTGATGCGGAAGAGGACCTGGAGCACGACCGGCAGACGGCTCGAGAGCGGGTAGAACACCGTGCTCGCGAAGTTCACGATGAAGATCAGCAGGATCTGCACGCTGTTGTAGGCCGTGTTCGACTTCACGAGCGCCGCGATGAGGAGCATCAGGGCCCCGAAGAAGATCGAACCGACCGTGATGGAGGCGAAGATCACGCCGAGCGTGAGCGGCGCGGTCGGGACCGTGCCGAGCAGGCCGAACGCGACGCCGAGCATGACGAGCGCCCCGCCGAGGCCGAACACCACCGAGGTGAGCATGATGCCGAGGAGGTACTGGAGCCGGGTGAACGGACCCGAGAGCAGCTGGGAGAGCATACCCCATCGGCGGTCCGCCCAGAGCATGCTGCCGCCGACCGTTCCGGCCATCACG